>NZ_CP139035.1:3300000-3497179 GCF_029854705.2 Akkermansia sp. N21116 | reverse complement strand
AAGAGTCAACTATAATTCAGAAATAGACAAATGGGGGCTACTCGCCCCCAATCCCCCCGGCAGCGTGCGACGCTGCATCCGGGGGAATTATTTTTTTCGTTAAGCTATTGAGATAAATGATTAGAGAATGACAGCAGGCAATAAGTGCACACTTTCGTGTTTTTCCCACAGAGAGAAAATGTTTGTACTTCGCCTGCAAGATTTCATTGCACCTCAAGGCACTAACCGTTGCCAAATAGAGAAGATGGCGCAGTTCCTTTCTGCCCCCATGTATTTTGCGTGTTCCTTTCATCGTTCCGCTTTCCCAGGAATAAGGCACTACTCCGAGTAGGGCTGACGCCTGCTTTCTATTAATGCTTCCCAATTCGGGCATGAGGCTAATCAACGCCATGGCATTGCGTTTCCCTATTCCTTTAACATTCAAATAGGTTTCATACTTTTCTTTTAGCTCTTGATGAGTATTGATGAGTTTTTCCATTTGAACCTGCAACGCCTCTATGCGTTTTTCTTCCTGCTTCAGGGCTTGATCCAATTGCTGTTTCAGAAACGGCTGATTGGTTGCTTTTTGCTCGTTTTTCAACTGTGCCCGTCTTTTGACATAAAAAGTAAGGACACTTTCGTATTCTTTGAGCTGAAGAATTTCTCGGGTAAGTGGATAGTCTTGCTCAAGTTGTTTGTCTTTTCCCAATTGGCAGAGCACCTGAGCGTCCAAACGGTCGGTCTTGGCCTGTAGTCCTTCACTTCTGGCATAGTTTCTTACTCGTACCGGATTAAGGCATGTTTGGGAGATATTGGCGTCCATGAAAACGGGGATAAGCCGACGGCTTAAATAGCCGGTGGACTCATACACGACATGAACTGGTTGTTCCTGTTTTTCAAAAAGACGGAACATGTTCTTATGTCCTGTCTTGTTGTTGGTGAATCGGTAGGTTTTATGCTGAAGGCAGATATCCAAATAGTCTTTGGATATATCTACTCCGGCATAGTTCTTTTGAGGTATGTTTTCTCCTACTTCACGATTGATTTTTGTTTTGTTGGGCTTCATTCTGATCTCCTCCTCAAATGCGGACTCATCTCGGGGAGACGGTCCTTTCAACTATTCGAGATTTGGAATGATCGGATCCCCGGATGGGGCTTGTATCGGCACTGACTCTTTGACATTCTCCGCCCTAGGGCGGGAATCTGGCTGTCTCTCGTGCTCAATACAAGCCAGGGCTTCGTGGTTGCGATCCTCGAAGCCCTGCTCCGATTCCACGAAGCATTTTACCCTCCGTGGTAATCAAATATTAGCTCTTTTTATTATTTGGGGCTGTCTCTCTAAAAAGAGGCAACCCCTTTGTTTTTTTGAAAAAATCGTACAAAACGCCCTTTCCACGGAATCTTACCAGAAAAAAATCCATAAACCACCATCACTGGTCTTTTATTAAATTCCTGCTTTTATTCTGTTCTCCCCACTATTCTTCATTTAGCTTTTTTCCATGTTCAAACTCAGACACCATGCATTCTATCTTCTTACCGCGCTTGGAGGGACGCTCCTCATGCCAGCTTGGGGAGGTCCTGTAGCTCCATGGCTCAGAGCTTACATTGACGGTGAAGAAGTAGTTGGCACTACATTGGAAAGCCGCTACAGCACTCCTGACGATGAAGCGACCAAACCTGTCATCCAATGGGAAAAAGCGGATTCCCGCAACGGAAAACCCGTTCCGGTGCAGCAGGGCAAGGATGCGGAATCCTACACCCTGACGGACAAAGACGCCGGAAAATACTTTCGGATCATTGTGGGCAAAGGGACCAAGGACGCCATCGCCAGCCAATGGATAGGCCCGGTCATCACGGAAGAGCAGGCGGAAAGCATCAACAACCGTTTTGATCCCGGTAAAAGCTACCAGGAAAATGTGGATGCACTCCAAAAGGAGCTGTCCGAAAAACTCAAGGACGCCGTTTACTTCACCGTCGATACAGATAAACTCCACGGCGCGCCTTACGCGATGGTCGGAAACAAACGGATAGCGCTGCCTGAAGATGTCAGGCCTTTCCGGGAAAACGGGAATATCTACGTAAACCATCCTTTTGTGCAAGCCGTTTTCAACAAAGAGCTGCCGGACGAAATCATGGAGGAAGCAGGCGGCCAGAAGGCCTATGAAATAGGCAACGTGGCCAAGGCCCTGAAACTCCACCTCTGGCAGGGAGACAAGGAAAAGGCCCCCGTACCAAACTTCCGCATGCAGCCCATGGCGGAAGGCCTGGTGGTTCTTTCTCCTGAAAAAGATGTTTTCTCCCCCGTCCGGGACCGCGACCTGATCAATGAAGCCATCAACAGACTCTTTGACTTCAAGGCCAATGACAAGCAGTTGAAATGGTTCCGCGACGCCAAATTCGGCCTGTTCGTGCACTGGAACCCCTCTTCCCTGCTGGAACGGGAAATCAGCTGGGAACGCAATGCGGCGCGCCCCAAGGACAGTGCGAGCGGCCACCAAAACGTCATAGACTTTGAATATGACTCAGCCCATCGCCGCTTCAACCCCAAGCAATACGATCCCAGGAAGTGGATGTCCGTGGCCAAAAAAAGCGGCATGAAATACGCTGTTCTGACCACCAAGCACCACGACAGCTTCTCCAACTTCCCCTCCGACTACGACACATTCACCATCGCCAACACTCCCTACGGCAAAGACATCGTGGGGCAGTTCGCGGCAGCGGCCCATGCGGCAGGGCTCAGGCTGGGCTTCTATTATTCCGGCCGGGACTGGTACAATCCCTACTACCTGACCAACCAGCACTACCGCTATCTGGAATACTACTTCGGCCAGCTCAGTGAACTGCTCACCCGCTACGGCCAGGTAGACGTGCTCTGGTTCGACAGCCTGGGCAATAGCTCCCTGAACCAGTGGGATCCGCGTACCATGATGCGCCGCATCAAGCAGTACCAGCCGGACATTCTAGTCAACAACCGCATGAACGGCACGAGGGGAGGCAACAAGGGGCCGCTGGCCGACGACCTGAAAGGCGACTTCCTGACGCCGGAATGCAAGCTGGGGCCGTTCAATGATAAAACGCCCTGGGAAAGCTGCATGACCGTGGCTGACATTCCCGGTACACGCTGGACAGGCAACTGGTCCTATACCTCCAAGGCCAAGGTCAAACCCGTTGAAACCTCCATCAAATTCCTGATCAACAACACCGTCAAGGACGGCAACCTGCTTTACAACATCGGGCCCACCCCGCTGGGTACTCTGGATCCGAAACAGGCAGAAACCTTCTTGGCCATGGGTAAATGGATCGCCCCCTACCGGGAGGCTATCTACAATACCCGCGGAGGCCCCTACAAAGACGAACCCTGGGGCGGCAGCTGCTACAAAACAACCAACAGCGGCAAAAAAATCGTTTATCTGCATATCAGTCCGCTGATCGCTCAAAAAGGAAAAGAGCTTAAAGGAAACGAGCCGCTCTTCATCAAAGACATCGGAGAGAAATTCACGAAGGCAACCATCATCGTGAACGGCAAAGGAAACGGGCAGGCTGCCAAACTTGAAAAAGTAGATGACCAATACAAAATCACCCTGCCCGCAGGCGTAGCCTGGGACAGCATAGACACCGTCATCAAACTTCAATGACCCCCTTTCTCCTACGGAGCGAGAGATAGCATGCAGCTCGGGGGCTGTTTCACGAAGGATTGAAAAATCCGACTGAGACAGCCCTTGTATGAAAGTCGAGGAGAGTTCCTCGGTTTATTGATCGCCAAAGCAGACGCCCAAGTCGCGACCGGTCTGGACGAGTTGGCAGCCGGGATCGACCAGTTTGAGCGTTTTGACTGCTTCTTCGATCGGAACTGCAACCATTTCCGTACCGTGCAGAGCAACCATGTGGCTGAATTGCCCGGCGGAGACGAGTTGGATGGCATGAGCTCCGAAGCGGGTTCCGATGACGCGGTCGAAGGCGCAGGGGGATCCGCCGCGCTGAGTATGGCCGAGGACGCAGGCTCGCGTTTCGATACCGGTGGCTTCTTCGAGCTTTTCGGCGATGACATTGCCGATACCTCCTAGGCGGACTTCACCTTGAGTGGCAGCGTCGATGAGAATTAATTCGTTGGCGAGCATGGCGCCTTCGGAGACGACGACGATGATTTCACGCTGTCCTTTCGCTTTGCGTTCGTTGATGGATGCGACGACGGTTCCGAGATCGAAGGGGATTTCGGGGAGGAGGATGACGTCCGCACTACCTGCAATGCCACCATGGAGGGCGATCCATCCGGCATGGCGCCCCATGACTTCAACAACCATCATGCGCTGGTGGGCGCAGGCGGTAGTACGGAGGCGATCAATGGCTTCGGTGACGACTTCTACGGCGCTGTTGAAGCCAAAGGTGACGTCGGTGGCTCCCAGGTCATTGTCGATGGTTTTGGGAACTCCGACGACAGGCAGACCGATTTCGGAAAGGAGGAGGGCTGTGGATTGTGAACCGTCTCCGCCGACAACGATCAGGGCTTCGATGTTGAGACGTTCTACCGTGGCTTTGGTCTTGGCGAGAACCGAGGGTTCAATTTCACCTTTTTGGCCGATGCCTACTTTGATCGCGAAGTTGCCCTTGTTGACAGTGCCGAGGATGGTGCCGCCCATGGAGCGGATGTTGCGGCAGCTTTCGGGAGTGAGAATTTCGTAGCGGGGTTTGTCCGGCTCGGAGAGGAGACCTTCGAAGCCGTCGTAAAAACCATAGACGGTCCAGCCTTTTCTGGAAGCGGCGCCGACGGCTCCTTCGATAACCGCATTAAGTCCGGGGCAATCTCCTCCACTGTTCAGGATACCGATATTCATAATTTTTTGAAGTAGTGAGTTGAATGAAATTGCCGGGAGTTTATCCCGGCATTTGCTATTATTTGGTTGGTTGTTGAGCAGTGGGAAGTTGGAGGAATTCCTTGTGATCAAGCGCGGGAGCCCCCGAGTTGATCCATCGTTCCCACGATTTCCAGCTATGAGTGATAAGACTCTTGGAAAGCTTGTAACGGTCTTCCGTGCCAAGTACGACGATGACCAGACGCTGAGGGTAGATCATGTCTTTGCCTGTTTGCGGGTTTTGCCTGACGTAGGCATTGCGCGTGGCACTCAGAAGAATGCAAGGGCCGGAGATCCTTGATTTGGCTGTTTTGATTCCGTCGACTCCCGGTTGTGCAAGGAGGGCGTTGGTGTTGGTAACGTCGTAAAGTTGCGTTCCGCTGGAGAGGGTTTCTACTCCGATGCGGCGGCTGGGTTGCTTGACGATGAAGCAGAAGGCTGGCCGTTGGGTGGCGTACATGCCTAGAAGAGCCAGGTCAACGGCGCAGGAGGTGGAGGCCGAATCGGGAGATTCCAGACCATGAGGGGCAACGAAATGCGTTTTCTTCATGCCGATGGCCGCTGCGAGATTGTTCATTTCACGGACGAACAGGCTGATCGGAGAGCCTCCGCCACGGCGGGCAGACAGGTCTCTGCCGACGAAATTGGCGATGGTCAGCGAAGAAACGTTATCGGCTCCCAGCAGGGTTGAGTAAAGAGCGTCGCGAAGGGTGATACGGTCACCGGGCCGGAGGTTCATGGGGTTGCCCATCGTGATGGCATAGGCTTCCTGAGGAACCGTGATGATACGGTTGAGTTCGACCTTGGTACGTTCCACCCAGTCCAGGGCGACAAGAGCAGTGGCAACCTGGGCGAGGCTGGAGATGGGGCGTTCCTTCTCTGCGTTGCTGCTGAACAGTATTTTGCCGGAGTTGGATTCAACTGCGATGTAGCTTGGCGCACCCTTCTGCTGAGCCATGGCGGGCATGACGGAGAGGGCGACGAGCGCTGCGAATGCTAGAATCAATTTCTTCATAAGGAGGCGGGCAGATAATGAAACGAAAATTCGGGTTTGGAAAGCGAAAAAACGGTTCGCATCAAATGTGGTGCGAACCGTTGGATCCAAATGTGTTTTTAACTTACGGCATCAGTCGTTGATGACCCCGCAATACTTGGCGCAAGTCCATAGGGCGCGCGGGTGGTGGAAGAAGGATTTCCACAGGCTGCCCTTGAGTGTATTGGAAGGGGAACCGTCGCGGTTGAGATAGCCGAACCATTCTCCGTTTTCTTTGTCCTGGAAGTGGTTGAAGGACCACTCGTGCACCATGTTGTGCATGGTGGCGTAGCGGGATTCTCCCGTCAGGACATAGGCAAGCATGGAACCGATGAGGGCTTCGTCGTGAGGCCACCAGAATTTCATGTTGTGCCAGTATTCCTGGACGGGTTTGTTGTAAACGTCGCAATAGTAGAGCAGTCCGCCTTGTTCCCGGTCCCATCCGCGTGCGAAGGCCCAGTCGATCATGTCGCAGCCGATTTTGATCAGGGCTGGGTCGTTGCCGCGTTGCCGGGCTTCTTCCAGGACGAACCATCCGCCTTCGATCGTATGGCCGGGATTCAGCGTACGTTCATTGAAATGATCAATGATGCTGCCGTCCGGAGCTACGACTTCCATGACTGCCTTGATGTCGGGCTTCATGAACAGGGTGACCAGGTCGTTGATGCAACGGTCGATCCATTGAGTGAATAAGGGGTCTTTGCCCAGAAACCGGCGCATTTCCTGGGCGGTGACGAGGGTGATCATCCGGGAGCCCAGATCGGTTGCCGGGCGGTTACCCGTGAACTTCGGTTCCATGGCTCCGGGTTCGAAGTGGATCCGGGTGAAGATATCGAACCAATGGCGTGCCTTGACGGCTGAGTCGCCGTTCCCCGTAGCGGCCGCATGGGCGGCGAAGGAAATAGCGGCAAACGATTCGCTGTAGGCATAACGGCGCTTGCGAATCGGGGTGCCGTCCTGGGCTACATGGAAGTACATGCGGCCATCGGACGGGTCGACGCAGTAGCGCTCCAGGAAAGTGAGGGCGCTTTCCGCCCATGCAAGCCATTCCGGACGTTTCTCGATGCTCTGATACATGGTCAGCAGCATCCAGGCCATACGGCCCTGGGCCCAGACGGATTTGTCGGTATCGACGATGGAGCCGTCCGCATCGAAGCAATGCAGAAGGCCTCCATGCCGGGTATCAACGGCGCGGGGGAACCAAAACGGGACAACGTCGTTGAGCAGGCGGTCTTTATAGAATTCGCCCAGTTCTTTCAGATCGAGAGAATCGCTCATGGTTGACCGGATTAGTTGAGTGCCCACTGGAAGAAGCCGATGGCTTCGAGTTCTGCCCGGAGTTCCTTCAGGGCAGTTGCGGACGGATTGCCCTGGGGCAGGCGGGCCGGTCCCAGCGGGACTCCCTGCCAGCCGAGGACTGCTTTGGCACATCCCATGTAGCCTTTAGACGCCAGGATGTTGATCATTTTGACGGAAAGGAGCTGACATTCGTGAGCCGTAGCCAAGTCTCCTTCCGCATAGGAAGCCATGAGTTTCTGGTACAGGGCGGGAGCAAAGTTGAAGGAACTGCCGACGGCACCTTTGGCTCCGGTGGCGAGGGCGCCCAGGAACCATTCGTCAACGCCCCAGGGGAGGTCGAATGCACCAGTTTCATAGTTCAGAGCATCCATGTACAGGGCAAGATCGGGATTGGTGAATTTGATCCCTGCAAAATTGGGGATGCGTTCCTTGGCCAGTTTGAGGAAGGCGACGGGACTGAAGCGGACGCCGGTCAACACGGGGATGTCGTAGAAGTAGTAAGGGAGGTTGGGAGCTCCTGCTGCAGCTTCGGCGCAGCAATCGACAAGGAGTTCCAGAGTGCCGGGCTTGTAATAGGACGGTGCAAGCGAACTTGTGGCCAGGAAACCGAGTTCCTGGGCATAGGCTGCCAGTTCCCGGGCATCGCGGATGCTGTTGGAACCGGTGTGGGCGATAACGCCGACGCCATACTTCTCACCTGCTTCTTTCCATGCGGCATAGATTTCCTTGCGTTCGGCAAGCTGCATGGAAGAGGACTCTCCCGTACTGCCGGTGATGAAGGCAAGTTTGACGTTTTGTTCGGACAGGTGGCGTGCCTGGTCGGCAACGGCTGCGGGGTTCAGGTCTCCGTTTTCGAGGAACGGCGTATGGACTGCGGCGACGAGACCGTGGAGTTTTAATTGGGAATTCATGGGAGTCTTCTGTTGATGTTGATAGAAGGGGGGATTATTTGGCTGAAGAACTGTTACGGAAAAGGCGGAGGGCGAGTTGAGCCCATGTTTCCAGTCGGTCGAACAGTTCGGAGGATTCCAGTTCTTCCGGGGATTTGAAAGAAAGGTTGGCTAGGGCGGACTCGTTGGATGTGACGTCGCCCGATTCCAGTTCAAAGAGGTGGACGATACCGAGATGGACGGCTCCGACGTCGTTGGTGTCATCATTAATGGCTCCAATGACGTGCTGGGTGTAGGATCCTTTGATGCTAATTTCTTCGCGGACTTCTCGGTCGACTCCGGCCATGTAAGTAGCGAGGGTGATGGTATCTTCCTGGTTATCGATGGGGTTGATATGTCCGCCGATACCGAGAGAACCTTTGTCGTGCAGTCTGGCTTCTCCTCCGGAGCCTCCGCGGGTGTAATGGAGGATTTTACCGTCGCGAACGAAAATTCCATAAGGAATAATCTGTTTGAAGGAGGAATCCTGCTCCGCTGCTTCCCGATCCATGAAACGGGCTACCCCCGGCTTCATGCAGGCGTCCAGCAGATGGCTGGCCTCCGGGCTGGTCCCCTGAAAGTAACCGGCTTCTTCAAAAGCGGATCGGGGAATAACGAGTACTTGTTCTCCATGGTACCGGGACATGCCAAACAACGTATATGAATCGGTGCATGGTTCAATCCAAATATGCGTTAAACTTGAAGGAAGAAATGGAAAATGTACGAAAATGGAAAAGAAAAATTGAGCGAAAACTCCTGTGTACGGACTCTAATACGCATGGAAGAATTGAGAATAATTCAAATTATAGGCCGTGAAATTTTGGATTCACGCGGAAATCCTACTATTGAAGCAGAAGTCCGCTTGGCCGGAGGAGCATTGGGACGGGCATCCGTACCCAGCGGGGCATCGACGGGCGAACATGAAGCCTGGGAACTCCGCGATGGAGACAAATCCCGCTACCATGGACGCGGAGTAACCCGAGCGGTTGGTAATATCAATGACTTGATTGCCCCGGCTCTTGTCGGTTGGGATGCGACTCGGCAGACGGATATTGATGCGATTATGACGTCGCTGGACGGTACGGTGAACAAGTCCCGGCTGGGGGCCAACGCTATCTTGGGAGTGTCTCTTGCCGTGGCAAGGGCTGCGGCAGTCCAATTGGGGTTGCCTTTGTACAAATACCTCGGAGGACCGAATGCGAAGGTTCTGCCTGTTCCAATGATGAATATCATCAATGGAGGAGCGCATTCCGATGCCCCGATTGACTTTCAGGAACTGATGATTATGCCCAAAGGGGCTCCTTCTTTCCGGGAGGCTCTCCGGTATGGTGCGGAAATTTTCCATTCTCTGAAGGACGTGCTGCACTCCAGGGGGCTGTCGACTGCCGTCGGTGATGAAGGCGGGTTTGCGCCCGATTTCAAATCGGTGGAGGATGCTCTGGACAGTATTGCCCTTGCTGTCGAGAAGGCGGGATATGAGTTGGGAGAAGATATTGTGTTGGCGTTGGATGCAGCGTCTTCCGAGTTTTATGATGCGGATTCCGGGTTGTACGTCTTTAAGAAATCCGACGGAAGTAAGAAAACGGCTTCCGAGTTGGCTGATTACTATGTGGAGTTGAAGAAAAAATATCCCATTGCCTCAATTGAAGACGGCTGTGCTGAAAATGATTGGGACGGCTGGAAGGTCCTGACGGAGAAACTGAGTGCTACGACCCAGCTTGTTGGAGATGACCTTTTCGTGACGAATGTGGAATTCCTGAAGAAGGGGATGGAAAAGGGCGTTGCCAATTCCATTCTCGTCAAGGTTAACCAGATCGGTTCCCTGACGGAAACGTTCGATACGGTGGATATGGCGATGCGCAACCGCTATACGGCAGTGATTTCCCACCGTTCCGGAGAAACGGAGGATTCTACCATTGCGGATATGGCTGTGGCATTGAATGCCGGGCAAATCAAGACAGGCTCCTTGAGCCGTTCCGACCGCATGGCCAAGTACAACCAGTTGTTGCGCATTGAGGAAGAACTGGGAACTTCCGCCCGTTTCGGCAGTGATCTTTTGCTGTTTTGATGAAATGATTTGAATGAGGTGCCGCCTACCGGAAGGATATTCCCGGTAGGCGGCACTTCCTGTCTTGCGGGATAGATTTTTTTCCCATAGAACAAAAGAGTGAATAGGAAAGTCGTTGTTTTTGCCGTTGCCGGGGTGCTTCTTGCGGTTATCCTGTTTTTTCTGCTGGGGGAGAAACCGGATCCTCGCGAGGTTGTTCTTGGGGATTGGGTCGATCCCCATTATCGGGTTGAGGCTCATGTGTCGCCCCATGAAATACGTTTTTCTCTGCCGGACGACCGGAGAGGGCATACCTTCTCCTACAGGATGGATACGGATAAGGATCCATGCGAGATGATTCTACTGAGGGATGATGGAAAAACTCCTTTTTTTACGGCTTTGCTTGAATTCGAAGGGAGAGACAAGGTAAAATCACGCAGTGCCAAACGCCGCTCCCTGATGGACGGTGGCATGGCAGGGAACTGGCAACGCATGAAGGATGAAAAAAAATGAGTCCGGTGCAGAACTTTTTTTCAATCCGCGTGTTTAATAGTCAGAAGTACTATGGAAGAAATGAATCAGGAAGACCGTCCATTATGGGATTTGCTTGGCAAGGCGGAGCGGGCTAAGGCCCCTGCCGGATTTGCCGATTCCATCATGGCGAAGATTTCCGCGGTAGAACAGCCTGCGGTGCCTGTGCCCCATGGTTCATGGGGACGCTGGAAGTGGAGCGGAGCGGTGGCGGCAGCCTTGGTCGTCTGCGTGAGTTTGGTCATTTCCTTGCAGGATTCCTCCGTGTCTCAGGATACTTATGCTGTACAGGTTGTGGATGACGAGCTTCTGCTGGATGTGGCTTATGCCTCTTTGGGTAGTGAAAGCCTGCAAGATGCCGTATGCCTGCTTTCTTCACAGGAGTCCGTTGCTGATATGAGCGATTCGGAAATCGTCGGTCTCGTATTCTGAATAAATCGTTTGCCTTGTCTCATCCATGCCTTCCCTTGAGGAAGGCATTTTTTATGGTTGGATGGGGAGGGAAAATTCCTGCGGAGCACCTCCGGCACACGGTGGGAATCAATGAATGGAATGCACCGGTTCGATACGGATGATGTTTTCTTCCGGGAGAGCAAGGTTGTTTTTATCCCTGGCAATCATTTCAAAATATTCCGGATCCTGAGCCATCCAGATGTATTCCTGTTTGGCTTGCTTGAGGCGGATGTGGGCTTTTTCCAGCTTGGCCCGTGTAAAACTTTGTTCCTGTTCCAGATTTCTGAGCTCTTTCCAAGGCTTGAGGCAAAGGAGGGAAAGAAGGGCTGCCATTAAAAAAAACAGCACCGTCGCAAATAAAGGCAGGGTATGCCGGACGACTTCTACACGCTTTTGTCTCCGAACGGCAAGTTCGTTAAGCGTGTATTTGGAATGGCGCCGGCGGGAAAAAAACATAGCTATGTCTTGACATCAGACTTTTGAGGCTATCCTGGCCCCGTGTCAAGATGGAAATCAGCGAGTAGTGGAATTTATACTTCCATGGATACGGGCCGGGATACGGCGTCAGATTGTAGTGAAAAAAACTTTCAGTGTTGTTCTTGGATGCAGGCTGACCGGATGGCTTCGAATAGATCGTCCTTTTCCAGAATGTAGCCGGTCATGGGATCATGCCACATGAAAGCTATTTTGGATGTACGAAGGCTGCCGGTGGGATCCGTTTCATGCGCAACAGGAAGCTTGTCCTGAAGTTCCGGCACGATTTTTTCGACGAGTTCGAATGTCGTGACCGGCTCGGAAACAAGATTGGCTGAGAAAAGCCCGCACATCCACGCCGTTTCAACATCTGCAACGATCCGGGAAACCGGATAGAACTGGTGGCGTTCCAGCAGGGAGACAGGAAGTGTATTCTTGTCCGTCTTTTTGAGTTCATCGAGCACGGAAAAACCCTGTCCCAGGCCAATGAGTTCAGGTAGGCGGATCGTAAGGACTCTCCCAAATTGAAGGTTGAGAAAGTCTCTCAACTTAATTCGGTCATTCAAATAGGGATCGCTGCTTTCTGTGAGCTGGTCAGCATCTTCATCACCGTCCGGAGGCAGCAGATCAAGGGTTGTGATGTAGGTAAGACGTTCGATTTTTACTTCGTGGAGACGATGGATCAGTTTTTCGGTCAGCGTCGCGTATTTGTTCGGTTCTGCCTTTGCCGCTGCCGGCCCTTCCCAGAAGGCAGGATCAATGAGAAGAACTTCTCCGAATTGCTTGTTGCGGATGAGATCCCAGTTTTCCGGTTCAAACAGGTAATCGTAAAACCGTTTCGACGCCCAGAGTTTTCCGAGCGGACAGGACGATCCGATGAGGGCCGTGTTGGTCATGGATGGGGCGGGCGGGGAAAGGCTGTGCTTAGCTCAGGGCATTGAATGCGGACTTGAAGAAGAAGTATCCCCAGCCCCAGTCTGGATGGCCCGCCCAGTCGCGATCATAGTGGCGGTCGGGCAGGAGGAAGCGCTCCGGATGGGGCATGAGGCCCATGGCACGTCCGGTTTTGTCCTGAAGTCCGGCAATGTTGCTGGCGGAGCCGTTGTGGTTGTCGGCGTACTGAAGAGCGACGAGTCCTTCGGCGAGGTATTTTTCCGCATCTCCCGGATTGGTGACGAGGCGTCCTTCCGCATGGGCGGAAGGAAGTTCGAATTCATCGGGAAGCAGCTGAAGGAAGGGTGATGTCTTGGAAACTTTGACGAGACGATCCCATATGCATTCGAACCGTTCGCTCTTGTTATTGATGAGGCTGGCCTTGGGCAGGATCCCCAGTTTGGTCAGGATCTGAAATCCGTTGCAGATGCCGAAGATAAAACCTCCGTTGGCGTGGTGTTTGTGCAAGGCATCACCGAGGAAGCGTTCCGTTTCCATCTGGGCAAGACGGCCGCTGGTGACGTAGTCGCCATAGCTGAAACCGCCGCTAAGGACGACGAGCTGGGCTTTTTTCACATGATCCGGCGTGGCCGTCGCGATCGGCTGAACCTGTGTGGAGAATCCGGATGCAAGAAGAGCGCGTTCCGTTTCCACATCGCAGTTGGTACCGGGGTACTTGAGAAGAAGTGCGTGAGGCATGATGAAAGGGTGGGGAAAAGTTTGAAATCAGACGGGAATGAGGAATCAATAATAGGGAGTCAAACCGTCTTTCCAGAGCTTCTTAAGTTCTTTGACGGAACTGTCGAGAACGAGTTTGCCTCCGCAGCATGTAGCTTTGAGACTGTCGATATCCTCCGTGGATTCTCCGATACAGGCGCAGGGGAATCCTTCCATAGCTGCTTCGAATTCGGAAGCGAGGTCGGGGTCGACTTCGACGAGAATGCGTCCGGTGCTTTCGCTGAAGAGTGGGACTGCGGGGGAATTCCAGTTGCCTCGCGTCGGCAGCTTGGAGAGATCCAGCGTGATGCCTCCCTTGCCGGAGAATGCCATTTCGGCAGCCGCTACGGCGAGACCGCCTTCCGAAATATCATGGGCGGAGAGGACGAGTCCGGCGGTGAGGGCTCCATAGTATGCCTTGTAGAGAGCGAAGTTAGCCTTGCAATCCGTCTGGGGGACTTTGGCTTCCTGGATGCCGTTGATACGGGCAAAGACAGAAGCACCCATTTCATCTTCCGTGTAACCGATCATGTAGAGCTTGCTGTTATTGCGGCGCAGGGAAGAACCCGTGACATGGGAGGGGTCTTCTACGATACCGAATCCTGAGCAAAGGAAACTGACGGGGATGTTGATTTCCTTGCCGTCGAGTTCGAAGTAGTTATAGAATGAGTCCTTGCCGGAAATATACGGGGCATTGTAGTCCAGAGCCGCGCGGGCGATGCCCTTGACGCATTCGACGATGCGCCCGAGTTCCTTCGGATTGTGGGGATTGCCCATGCAGAAGTTGTCGAGCAGGCCGATGCGGTCGGGATTGGCTCCAACAAGGATGAGCTGGCGGACACATTCGTCCACCGTGCCGGTGCCCATGGCGTAGGGATCGGTTTTTCCCCATTCGGGCAGGATGGCGCAGGCCATGGCCATGCACTTGTCGGAACCGTTGACGGCGACGACGGAACCGTCCTGAGGAGCATCGGCTGTGGCTCCGGCGAGGGGCTTGAGGATCGTGTTACCCTGTACTTCGTGGTCGTATTCGCGGATGATGGGTTCGCGGGAGACGATGGCGAAGTCGGCCATGACGGTTTTGAGGGAAGTGTTCAGATCCTTGTCCGGCAGGTCGAGCCCGGTTTTGGCGGGAGCTGAATCGAAGGTGGAAACCAGATGCTTGGTGGGAGCTTCGTGCAATTTGGAATTATCCATGCTGCAGACGAGTTCTCCGTTGTGCCAGACCTTGAGGATGCCGGTGTCGTCGGAGTGTCCGAGGACAGTCAGTTCCGTCTGGAAGGTGTCGGCTAGCTTCTGAAGTTCGGGAATGTCTTTTTCTTCAACGGCGAGCACCATGCGTTCCTGGGATTCGGATAGGAAGATTTCCCAGGATTTGAGCCCCTGTTCCTTGAGAGGGGCGTTTTCAAGGAAGATTTCCCCGCCGGTTTCGCTGAGCATTTCACCGGCTGCAGAGGAGAAACCTCCGGCTCCGCAGTCCGTGATAAAGACGATCAGGCCGCGTTCACGGGCTTCAAGAATGAAATCAAGTGTCTTCTTTTCTTCGATCGGGTTGCCGATCTGGACGGCGGTGAAGTCTTCTTCATGGGAGGCTTCGTCCAGAGCGGCGGACGAGAAGGTTGCTCCCTTGAGCCCGTCGCGTCCCGTACGGCCGCCGATAGCGATGATTTTCAGGCCTGGGCGCATTTCCTTCTGGATGTCTTCGCGGGGAATGACGCCGGCTGTACCGCAGTAGACGAGAGGGTTGTAGATGTAAGTCGGGTCGAACTGGATGGCTCCACTGACTGTCGGAATGCCCATGCGGTTACCATAGTCGCGGACACCGTGGACAACTCCGCGCATGATGCCGAGGGGGTGGATGACGTCGTCTCCCTTGATCGTCCGTGGATCGGTGTCGGGGGCTCCGAAGCAGAAAACGTCCAGGGAAGCGATAGGCTTGGCCCCTTTGCCGGCACCGAGAATGTCACGGATGACGCCGCCGAGTCCGGTGTTGGCCCCTGCATAAGGCTCAATGGCAGAGGGGTGATTGTGCGTTTCTGCCTTCAAACAGACGGCCAGTTTGTCGTCCAGTCCGATGAATCCGGCATTGTCCACGAATGCGCTGAGGACGAATCCCGGCTTGCGGGCCATAATTTCCTCGGACGGGCGCAGGATATAGGTTTTGAACAGGCTTTTGACCGTTTCCTTGCTGCCATTGGAGGTGTGCTCGATCTCGGCGGAGAAGATACGGTGCTTGCAGTGTTCGGACCAGGTTTGGGCAATGACTTCGAGTTCGACATCGGTAGGTTCCCGGCCTTCTTCGATAAAGATTTTCTGGATGACTTCCATGTCCTCGGTGGACAGGGAGAGTTTTTGCGCCTTGCTCAGCTCGGTAAGCTGGTCGCTGGTCAAGTCGCGGATGGGAACGATACGGTATGTTTTTTCGGACATGGTCGGAAAATAGGGAAGGATGGTTGCGAGAAATCAGGCGATAGTCCAGTTGTGGATGGCGGGGTTGCACACATCCTTGGCAAAGCGGGCGGACAAAGCTGTTTTGTCGCCTTCCCCGAATACATACACGCGCTGTGTGATTTTAAGTTTGTCAATGGAGAACGGCATGTCCGGACGGCCCTGGTAGTTCTGGATGATGGCTTCTTTTTCCAGATCCAGCGCTCCGGCTTTCATACCGTAGTCGAGGATGAAGAGAGTCCCGTCAAGCATGGGCGTCTCTTGTTCCGAAACCTCTTGGGCGATGTGATCGACCAGAATGCTCAGCAGGTATTCCCTGGCCTTGTCGACATCACCTCCTACTTCAACCGTATAAACGCGGCTGCGGCGGAAGAGAAGGCCGGCATTGAGGGGAGTGTACAGCAGGTTGTCGGCATTGGCTGCATCCTGAAATCGGCTGATTACTTCAAAGTGGAGTGTCATATCGCCCAAGAGGTACGGGTGTTGAGGCTAAAGTCAGGCGTTCTTCTGGAGGCGTGCAAGCACTTCTTCGTAGGCTTCCATTACATTGCCGAGATCCTGACGGAAACGGTCCTTGTCCATTTTGGCTCCGGTTTCAATGTCCCACAGACGGCAGGTATCGGGAGAAATCTCATCGGCGAGAACGATCTGAGTCGGATCTTCGGCAAGGCGACCAAATTCGATCTTGAAGTCGACGAGGGTCAGGCCGACTTGCTTGAAGAAATCGATGAGCACTTCATTCACCGTGCGAGCCTGGTCCTTGAGGAACTGGCATTCGGCTTCCGTAGCGGCACCCAGTTCCCGGGCGTAGTCATCGTTGATGAAGGGATCGCCCAGAGAGTCGTCCTTGTAGGAGAATTCGACGATCGGCTTCGTGAAGCGGGTTCCTTCCTTAACGCCCATGCGCTTGCTGAACGAACCGGCGGCGATGTTGCGGACGATGACTTCCAGCGGAAGGATGGAAACTTTTTTGACGTCGATGTTGATGTCGTCCACATCGGCTACAAGGTGGGTTTTCACGCCTTTGCTTTCAAGCATCTTGTAGATGACGAGCGTGATGGCCTTATTCATTTTGCCCTTGTTTTCAAACTGGGCCTTTTTAGCGCCGTTGCCGGCGGTGGCATCGTCCTTGTATTCCATGCGGAGTACATTGGGATTTTCGGTCGTATAAAGTCTCTTGGCCTTTCCTTCGTAAATGGGTTCCATGATTAGGGTGCGCGGAGGTTAAAACGCGGCTCCCCCACATACTGCATTGGACTCGCAAGGTCAAGCCGCAACAGAATCATATCGCTGGTTTGCCAGGAAAAATTCTTCCAATTTTGTCACAGAAGACTTCCGGCTTGCCTTCTTGCTTTTCTCGGCGCATCCTGTATAAAGCAGAGAAATTTCATTCTGAAATCAGGATTACGGAAATTCGCATTGATTCACGGAGGGGAAGAGGTATGGTGAACGAAGTATGCATGCCGATTTGGAGAAACTGAAATCGTTGGGCAAAATCAGCCCCTCTCTCGCAGGAAAACTTGATCAACTCTCTCCCGGTCGTTATTGCCACCACAAGGAATGGGGAACCGGGAAGGTTTCCAGTTGGAACCTCCCGAAGAAAACCCTGGTGATCGATTTTGAAGCCAAATCAAGCCATACGATGGCTCTTGATTTGGCTTTTAAGTCTCTGACCCTTCTCCCGGACGACCATTTCCTCGTCCAACGCTACGAAGAATTGGAAAAATTGAAGGAACTCGCCAAGTCGAATCCTGTCGAACTTATCCGCGTGACGCTGGAAGGTAATAACAACCAACTCAAGCCAGAAGAACTGGAAAAAAATCTCAAAGGAAGCGTTGTTCCCGCCGCCAAGTGGAAAAACTGGTGGGACAACGTTCGTTCGGAACTTCACAGCAAAGTGGAATTCGCGATGCCGACCCGCAAGGGTGAGGCCATCCGCCTTCGCCAGCAGGAAATGAGTTATGTGGAGTCCGTGATTGACGACTACAGCAGCCATAAGGATATCAAAGCCCGGGTACGGGTCGTCGATTCCGCCAAGCTGGAAAAACTGGTGGCCGACAAGGAAGGTTCTCGGAAACTGCTGCAAATGCTGAATGAAGATGTTCTCAACGGTAGTACTATTGTGCTTCAGCAGACGCTGGAACTTGCCGTGATCCGCGATATGATCGCTTCGGCTATTGGAGAGGATCTTTCTTCGTACAAGGCATTGGCCGATATTCTGTGCGAATACATGGAGCCTTTGCCGGAAATCCTCGGCGCTATTCCCGCCGTTCGCCAGAAGAGCATTTACGAAGCCTATCCCGTAGCTTTTGGTGATGGCTGGGTGGAACAGGCATTGCGTGTCTTTGACCTCGGCGGAGCTCGTGCCGTCGGCGAAGTTGCCAAGTTTATCAAGGAACAGAAACAGGAAGCTGCCTTGCAGGAACACCTCCGCAAGGGTGTTCTCAGCCAGACCCTCCAGCCGGACGGCCTGATCTGGATCTGCCGGAATAGAAAAACAGATGGCAAGGGGGCTTTCTGCATCGAAGTCGGTTCCGCTATTCTTGCCCTGATTGACCAGGACTATATGGACGGCGGTCCGAACCGCATGCTCCGCCTGAAGAATCTGATCATGGACGACAGCCACCTTGTCTGTGACATGATCAAGGAAGTCCCTTTCGGTGAAGTCCGTCAGTTTGCCAAACTTCTTTATGGTTCTCCTGCGTTCCCCGAGTTGGACCGCAAGGCCTTGCTTGCCCGCATGATGAGTATCCATCCGACACTGCAGGACATCATCCTCAAGTACGGAAGCGACGATACCAGGAAGAAACAGGAACCCGTTTTCGTTTCCTGGAGCAGTCTGGACAAACGCAAGGCGGAATACGAGGAGCTCGTTAACGTCAAGATCCCGCAGAACAAGCACAACAAGTCCGTCTTCCGTGCCGAAGGTGACTTGCGTGAAAATGCCGGCTATCAGGATGCCAAGGAAGTGGAACGCGTTTTGAACCGTCGCCGCGCCGAGTTGGAACGCGATCTGTCCATGGCTCGCGGTACTGACTTCAAGGGCGCTGATACTTCCGCCGTTTCCATGGGAACGATTGTTACCTTGGAAAGCGAATCCGGCGATTGTGTCGATTACACGGTTCTAGGCGCCTGGGATTCCGATCCCGAGCAGCACATTGTCTCTTACCTTTCCCAGGCCGGGAAGAAACTGGTTGGTCACAAGGTGGGAGAATCCGTGACGATCGTCCCGATTAACGAAGAACGTAAGCGTATCTTTACGATCAAGGCTATTAAAGCGGTGAATCCGTAAGTTCAGGTTTCTGCCTGTTTTTAAAGGGCTGTCCTGCCGGGAGAGGCAGGGCGGCCCTTTTTGTGTGTAGAACTTCTTTTCTTTCCGGGAGGAGCTGTAGCAGGTCTTTTTGTGAGACAATAAATATAGATTGCTTTGTTCGGGAAGAGGAGAGTACACGGAGAATTAGAATACGTCTCCCTGTTCCGGATACGCAGCGAAAAAAAGCCCCGCCGTCCAATTAAGGAAGGCAGGGCCTGGATTTACGGTCTTATACGGTTTTAGAAGGAGTACCTTACGCCGATGTTTGCCGTGAAGTCCCTCGTGCCGCTGCGGAATTCGAAGCTCGTTCCTCCGAAGGCGGAGAGGCGTTCATTGAACGGGACGGTGGCTCCGGCTCCGATCAGGGCTCCGATGCGGTTGTTGGCCGCGGGGTTCACGGTGAAGTTCCTGCCGGGGGCTCCCATGAAGGACGCGGTGAGCGGGGCTCCCTGGTCGCCGACGTCGAAGGTCATGAGGGCCATGGCTTCGAAGCGGGCCGAGGGGGCGCTGCTTATCACGCTGAAGTCGCGGGTGTAGCGGCCGCCGAGGCCGAGGATGGTGGCCCAGGCGTCCTGGCGGTCGAGGTGGAGGGCGGCGTTGCCGATGTCACCCTTTTCCGAGTAGCTTCCGATCCAGCCCAGGCTGCTCTCGACGGTGAAGAGCGGGGCGATGGTGGACTTGGCGTCCAGCTGGAAGGTGTAGGAGAGCTCGTAGGCGAAGTTCAACGACGTACCGGAAGCGGCGCCGCGGGACATGTGGGCGAAGCGGTCGCCGACTGTTACGAAGCGGTCGTTGGTGAAGTCGTGGAACCCGATGCCGAGGCTGGCGCGGTTCTGCCAGGCTCCGTTGCGGTAGGTGCCGTAGAGGTCGATGTTGTAGGTATCGGTCTCGTCGGTGGCTCCCAGGACTTCGGTACGGGCGTAGTCGTAGCCCAGGGAGATGCCGAGCATGGTGTTGGCATCGAGGCTGCGTTCGGCTCCCATCATGGCTCCCCACGAGCTGCGGCTGAAGCCGGGGGCGTTGCTGTCTCCGTTGGCTTTGTTGTAGCCGGCCGTCGGGGTGACCCAGACTTCGGTGTTGCTGCGTCCGTGGCTGATCATGCCGCCCTTGGCGTCCGGAGTGACGGAGATGGCATAGGTGCCGGTGCCCATCGAGCTGCGCAGGTTGCGCAGGTGGTTGACGTTGCCGGCGAGCATGGAGCTCATCATGGTGGTTAGGCGGGTGCCTCCGACGGAGTCGAGGGCAGCCTTGGCTTCCGCTTCGCTCCTGGTGTGTTTGAAGGCGTTGATCATGTCGAGCAGTTCGCCGGTGGCGATGCCGTCGTTATCGATACCTTCAATGACGCCCGAGATGCCGCTCTGGTTGTCGTTCTTGTTGGCTCCCTTGTGGTTGATGGAGAGGACGAGGTCGGATCCAGTGGCGGTGTTTTCGAGGTGCGCGTTGAGCAGGTAGAGATCGTGCTGGACTTCGTCATGGAAGGTGCCGGTGAGTTCTCCCGCATCGACGATGTGGAAGCGGGTGCCGTCGACTACGCCGCGTTCCTGGGTCGGGGTGTAGGCTCCCTTGCGGATTTCCACGAGCGAGTTGTTCAGGTCGGCCTTGCCGGTGACGACGAGTTTGTCGCTGGCGTTGTTGGCCAGATCGAGGTCGACGATGGTCTTGGTGCCGGTCTTGTAGACGCCCATGCAGTCGGCTTCGGAGCGTTCGAAGGCGGCGGAGCCGAGGGTGAGGGTTTCTATACCGCTGTTGGCTTTGCCGGCTTCTCCGATTTCGATGACGGTGTCATCGTTACGGGCATCGACGTGGCCTGTGGTGGAACCGTTGCCGGAGAGCATCGTTCCCCGGGCGAGGGTGACGTTGCTGCCGATATTGCCGTTGAGGGCGAGGTCGCCTTCATTGACTTTGATGGCGGTGGCGAAGCCCTGGCTGTTGGCGTTGTTGATAGCCAGCGTGGCGTTTCCGGTCTTGGTCATGGTTCCCTGGGGTCCGGAGAGCTGTCCGTTCCAGGTGGTGTGGGACAGGGTGTTTACGGTGAAGGCATAGTCGCCATCAACCGTTAGTCCGGAATCGAAGACGACGGGGGCTCCGTCATGCGTACCGGTGAGGACGCTGACTCCATTGCCGTGGATGCACAGCGTTGAGGAGCTGCCGTAGGCGTTGGAGGCCGTGGCGGCGAGGGTTCCTTCAGCCAGATGGAGTGTACCGTCGTAGGAAGCGTTTTCCTTGTTGAAGGCGAGGGTACCCTGACCCGTCTTGAAGAGTTCTCCCGATCCGGAGAACCCACCGTTGACGTTCATCGTCTTGTCGGTATCCACCATGATTTCTCCATCGTCGGTCATCTGGATGGTACCTTCCATGGTGAAGTTTTCATGGACGTTGACGAGGCGGTCTCCCGCGCTCCGCAGCATGCCTTCGTTGAAGTCGAGCGTGCTGTCTGCCGTGATGATAGAGGATGATCCCTTAAGGATGTTGACGGTGCCGTCGGAGAGGACGATGTCGCTGTCGATGATGCTGGCGCCGTCGATGTTGAGTTCGCCTCCGTCCCGGATGTAGATGGCTTCGTCCAAGGTCAGTTCCGTGTCCTTGACGGTGGTGGTGCCGGAGTTGACCAGATCGTTGCCCTGGACGGTGCTTCCGTCAAGGGTAAGTTCCGAACCGGTTTCAACCGTTGTGCTGGTAATAGTACCGGCGGAGTTGGTCAGAGTCGCGCTGGAACCGACGCCGTTGGAACTGGTGCCGACATTGAGTTCGGCCAATCCGAGGATTGTTCCTTCGGTGTTCAGGGTAGCTCCGTCGAGGTTGACCTTTCCGTCATTGGTTTCCGAGTTTCCTAGGGTGTCGGCGGAAGAACCGTTGGCGGCGGCATTGGTGCCTGTGAGCGTGATGCTGGAACCTTCGCCGGCGGTCACGTTGTGGATGGTGTTACCGCCCAGGGAAGTGAAGTTCTGATCTCCTTCGGCAATATTGAGGTTGCCGACGGTGTAATCCGTACCATTCATGAGAATATCTCCTTCCGTCTGGTCCAGGGTGCCGATGATGGACTTGGCATCGTTGAGTGCAGGATCATGGGAGAGGACGAGTTCGGCATCTCCGCTCTTGACGATGGTATCTCCGGCGGCGTTGATCTGCCCGGCCAGGATGAAGTCCTGGTCCGTCTGGATGGTCAGGCCGTTGTCGTTGGTGGCGATGTCCTTGCTGACGGTGGCTCCGTCGGCGGTGTTCTTCAGCGTGACTCCTTCTCCGGTGACGGAGAGGGTGCCGTCCTTGCCGATCGCTTCATTGGCGTTGACCACGAGCGTGCCGCCGCCGATGGCGATGTCGTCTTCGAATCCTTCGTTGGTGGAATTGATGACGATTTCGCCGGTTTCACCGTTGGCGTTGAGGGAGAGCGTATCGTCTCCGTTGGAACCGGAACTGAGCGTACCGTTGATGTTCAGCGTGCCGTTGACGTTGATCGAGGCGTCCGCGTCCACTGTGATTCCCATGTTCTGGTTGTGCGTGCCGTTGATGGTGACGACGGGGCTGGAGGCACCCGGATAGGTCAAGTCGTCGTTGGGCTTGAAGGAAATAGCTCCGTTGAAGTTGTTGCCTTCGGCGTTTCCGTTGACGGTGAAGCTGCCTCCGGTCATGGTGACGTTGGAAGTGAAGTTGCTCTTCTCGTCGATGGTGAGACTGGCATTCGGATCAATCAGCGTTCCTTCCTTGACGACCAGGGTGCCCGGATTGCCGTTCTCGTCATTGACCGTCACGTTGACCGTGTCGGAGATGTTGAGGGAACCGGAGACGGTGTTGTCGTTGGAAAGGACGAGGTCGCCGCCGACGACGGTCAGGTCACCGTTGATGTCGACCGTGTCGAGTCCCAGGTGGGTGGAGTCGGTGGACGAGGTATTGGTGGTGCTGATGCTGCCGTTGACGGTTGTATTGGCGATGTCGAGGCTGGAAGCGTCGTTGAGGGTAATCTCACCCTGACCGCCGTTGAGGTTGAGCACAGTGTCGGAGATGGACCCGGAGGCATTGCCGTTCATCGTGATGTTGTCGGCGTTGACGCTGTTCCCATTGCCGGTGACGGTCAGACTGCCATCGTCATTGACAGTGACGTTGCCCAGATCGCCGGCTCCGGTGGAGTCGAGCGTCAGGGAACCGTTGCCGCTGACGGTGGTCTTGTCCGAGACGTTGGCGGTGCCGTTCAGGGTGACGTCGCCGTCAGTGACGGCAAGGTTGCCGCCGACCTTCGTCGTACCGTCGGAGGTAAGGCTTCCGGAGACATTGAGGTCGTTACCTACCGAGAGAGAACCTTCTATGTCGGCGTTGCCTGCTACCGTCATATCGGTACCGGCCTTGACCGTGGAATTTCCTCCCATGGTCAGGGATGAGTCGGAGTCGATGCCGATTTCACCCTTGGCCGAGATTGTACCGCCGGTACCGGAAACCTGAGCGTGTTCCAGGGCAATGTCGTTGCCGGCGGTCAGCGTTCCATTGACGGTGAACTGGTTGTTGATGAGCTTGACATTCTTGGTGACGTCCAGAGTGGCTCCTGTATTGATCGTTGTTGTACCACTCAGGGTAGCGTTCGTGGAAACGTCGACGCGGGTGATATCCCCAATATCGGTGGATCCGATGTTAAGCGTACCGTTGGAGGTAAGTTCGTCGAGGGAGATGCCGGAGTTCTGATCGAAGGTCATGAGACCGTCGTTAAGAACATTGTTCATCTTCAAATTGCTGTCGTGGATGAGGATTTCCCCGTTTGTCTCGGCTGTCATATTGCCTCCGTTGGAAGCGGTAACTCCGGTGAGGGAGATTGTTCCGTCGATAGCGTTGAGGTCGGCATCAGCCATCAAGTTGTCTCCCATGCCGAGCGAGATGTCGCCGCCGTCCGCAGTCAGATCACCGAAGATGTTTTCTCCCGTACTGACGACAAGACCGCCGTTGACTTCCAGATCGTCGATGATCGCATCTTCGAGCGTCAGGGTTCCTGAACCGACTTTGGAAATGAAGCCTTTGGAATCCACCGCGCCGTTGAGGACGACGTCAGAGGCATTGTCGATAACGAGGTCGTCTGTCCGGGTGGCAAGGAGGATATCCTTGTTCTGGTCTCCGGTGATGGTGAGCTTGTGAGCACCGTTGACGACCAGCGTACCGTCGGTGCCCAGAGCATTTGCGGATCCGGCAATGAGGTCGACCGTACCGTTAAGGACGATATCTCCCGTGTGAGAGCCCGTACCGTCGATTGTCAGGTTATTTGAACCGTTGACGGTGATGTTACCATTGCCGGAGGCGATGGCGCCGATTTCCAGATTGCCTTCCGCCAGGTTGATCGTGCCGTCGGCGTTGGCGACTAACGTATTGCCGGAGGCATCCCACTCGGCGTTGACGTTGATTTCACGGGCTGTGGTCGTTCCTCCGGCCAGCGTGATGGCATTGCCGGCGGAGATCGCGGAATCCGCGTTGTTGTAGTTCAACGTACCTTCTTCGATTGTCAGCGAGCCGTTCAGCGTGCCGGCATTGGCGACCGAACCGAGATCAATCGTACCGTTGCCGATGCGGATGTTGCCCGTGTGGGTGCCTTCGATCAGGTAGAGACCGTTTTTGTCGATGACGGTTTCCTTGCCGACGGCATTCAACGTGGCACCGTTGTGCAGGGTCAGGTTGATGTTGGTCGTGTTGAGCAGGAGTTCGCCGACGGTATTGGTTCCGTACAGGTCAAACTGGCCGCCGTCCATCGTCAGGGCCTGGCCGATGGAGGAATCCGTCATGGACAGGGTGTTGGTTGTTCCCAGCAGAGTGACGTTACCAGAGACGGAGGTTCGATCCAGCGTCAGTGTGTTGGAGTCGGCGCTGACGAGGATGCTGCCTGTCAGTGCCGTATTGGTGAGGCTTGCCGTGGAGTTGTTGCTGACGCTGATGTCGGCGCTCAGGGATGATGCCGTACCGGCAGTTGTCCCGGTCAGTGTCAGGGAGCCGTGGTCGGCTACAGTGACGTCGCCGAGTTTGCCGAAGGTTTCGGTGTTGGAGACAGTTAGACTGGAGCCGATGCCGGTGATGTCTGTGCGGGTCACATCCAGCGTGACATCGGTCAGCGTGGCCGCCGCGTTGACGTCCATCATCCCGGTGACGGTGATGTTACCGCCTTCGGTGGTCATGGCTGCGTCGATGACGAGATCTTGAACAGTGATGCTGAGATTGTCGCCGGAGATGGCGGCGTTGATGTCAACTGTGCCATTGACGGCGGTGAGCGTATTGCCATCGCCTGTCAGTTCTGCATTCAGGATAATCGAACCTTCACGGGACGTCAGCGTACTGCCTCCGTTGTCGGTTACTGCACCGGCGATGGTCATGTCCGTTCCGGAGATTAGTGTCGTGCGGCCCAGAGTGGCGTTCGTGATATCCAGGGAACTGAGGGATTCGAGCGTTCCTCCGTCGACGGAACCGTATCCTTCAAGGTCGTTGGCGTTTCCAGAGAGAACGATCGTTCCGGCGGTAACGGAACCGGCGATGGAAGTCGATCCCGTTGAGGTCAGGGAGTGGCGTACCGTGAGAGAACTGCCCGTGTTCACGGTCAATGTACCGTCAACCTGCCGTCCTTGGTCATCGAACGAGTAGCCGATGCTCATGGATTCGGCCGTGACTGTCGCGGCGTTAGCGGCTTGGTTGTTTCCACCCAGGTTCAAATCACCGGTGATGCTCGTTATTCCGAGGGAATATTCGTTGCCGGCCATGAGTCTCAGCATTTTGCCGGCATCGACGATTGTATGTGCCGCCGTTAGGGAAACATCCTTCATAGTTGTCCCGTCTCCGTCTTCGACAAGGTGCAATGTGCCTGTTTCGATCGTGGTGTGTTCCAGATTGCCCGAACCGGAGATGGCAAGCGTGCCCCCCGTCGTGATGGAAGATCCTTCTCCCGTCATCGTGATGTTGTTCAGGGAAATCTCGCCGATTGCTTCAATGGAAGCATTGGCCCCGTTCATGGTCAAATCTCCGTCAACGGAAATGGTTTCTCCCGCAAGGAGGCTATCGTCTCCATTAATCGTGGAGGAATCTCCCTGGAGCGTCAGTGTTCCGCCTGCGATGAGAGACAACGTGTCGGAAGTCGTGATGTCGTTGTCTATGGTCAAGTCTCCGTCCGATATAATCGATCCGTTGGCTTCGTCTTCCAGAGTCGTGATTTCCAGGTCGTCTGCCGTCTCTAGCGAGGAACCGCCTGCCAGGGTCAGGGAAGAGATGGTGCTGTCCGCTGCCGTTGTCGTGGAGAGAGACGATGCTCCGTCCAGCATGATGCTGCCCTCAGCGAACAGGATTGTCGCGGCTTGTGCATTTGCGCCGCCCGTCAAGGCAAGCGTGCTGTTCGTGCTTCCGTTGAGTGTCCCGAGACTTTGGCTTCCGCCGTCTAAAGTCAGACTGACTCCTTCGGCAAGCGTGGTCGAGTCGTGCACGTCTACTGTGGAGTTAGTCCAGATGTAGGTGCCGCTGTTGAGGAGCAGTTTGTGCCCGGCTGTCAGCGACAGATTACCCGATGTTAAAGTGACTGCGGAGGACAGCGAGACATTGCCTCCGGCGAGGGAGACGTCGTTGCCGATATTCGTAATGTCGGAGAGAGTGAGATCTTCCGTAGCCGTCAACTTGGAATTGTTGCCCAGTGAAGTTGCGTTTGCCTGGATGCTCCGGGCAGATACGGTCGTTCCGGTCAGTTCCATGGATGCGGTTTTCAGGCCATTGGCGAGAATCAGCTGGCTGTTATTATTTCCCTTCAGCGTGCCGAGCAGGTTCATGCTGTTGGCCGTCAGAGAAGACGCTCTCAGGTCGAAGATGGTACCGGCGCTGCTGGTGATATCATTACCTTGGATGATGAGATTGGGGGAAGTCTGCCAAGTGCTCAGGGCAATCGTGCCCTGCATCAGGTTCAAGTTTCCGAGGTCGGAGCCTGTTTTGGTCAGATAAAGAATGGGATTATTACCACCAGCGGAGACATTCAAGGAACCCTGATTGTTGATCAGTCCTCCCAATTGCAAGTCGCGTGTCGTTGTCAGATTGACAGTGGCTCCCTTGTTAATAACAAGTCCCTTACCCTGATCTATTCCAAACGTGACGGCGTGTATTCCTGATTCGGCAATGAGAGAACCGCTTGTCCCCATACCGTGGTTTGCCCCCGAAGCTGTAATAGAAACAGAGTCCTTCAAGATGATATTGCCAGTATGCGTACCGGTTTTGTCAAACGTGAAGGTACCGGAACCGGTAAGAGTCAGATCCCCGTTTCCAGTGAGACCGTGGCTCGTCATGTTGAAGGTGCCCATGTTGATCGTTCCGTTTCCGTTGACGGTAAGAGCCTTGCCGGAGGCGAGCGTCCAGGAACTTCCCAGGTTGATCACGGAATTGCCGTACGGGTCGGCCAGGAAGGAGAGTTCTCCGTTAACCGTACCGCCTCCGTAGGAGAGCGTGCCGCCCTGGATGCCCAGATTACCGTCTACAATGCCGGTGGAGGCCAGCGTGGCGGTACCGCCCATCAGGGTGACGTTGCCTGTGACCGTACCGTTGATCTGCATGTCGGAGCCGAAACCGATGCCGGTGGTGTTGACATTCAGAGTAGCTCCGTTGTCGATGGTTACTTTGGCGTTATTGGCAAGAGCTAAAGTGTCAATAGCATTTGTGCCGCCCCGGATGTTCAGGGACGAATTGTCCATCCATACGGTGCCGGTCACTGTGGAGCTGGTCATGTTCAGGATGTCTCCGGTGTTGACGGTAATGTTGCCGTTCACGGTAGCATTTGTCAGATTGACGGTGTCAACCAAGGCATCGGCTACGGTTGAGATGCCGCCGTCGAGCTGAATAGTATTCAGGCTGATGGACGATCCGTTGGCTGCCGAAATGCTGGAGGCTGTCAGATAGGAACCGGCCTGGCCTGTGGCAGAGAGTGTGCCTCCGTTTACAATGACGGTACCGAGAGATCCCAGATTGTCGGCGCGTACCGACTTGTTGACAAGTGTCAGCGTGGCCCCGTTCCTTATGGAGAGAGTGTCGGCAATGGCCATTTTCGACCAAGTGGTGGACGATTGGTCGGAAATGTGGATTTGCAGAATGGTGTCCGGATCGTGCAGGTTCAGGTTGTGGGAAGTGACGCCTGTGGCGAACACTTGCGCACCGTTCCTGAGAATGACGCTGTAACTGCCTTCTGCGCTGATTTCACCACGGATGGGAGTAGGAGACGTTAAATCGTCTTTGACCCCATCGAAAATAAAGTTTCCTGCGAGGGTTTTGATTTCCGAGGAAGCGTCCCATTGGATTTTGTTTTTGTTATCTTCCGTGATGGTGATATCGCCGGTTCTAAAGATAAGGTGCCCGTTGTTGGCAACGCTGATGCCGGCGTAAGGGCCGGTCAGTATGTCGGAGCTCCCGAGGCTTAACGATGTATAGGCGTTGTTAGCTTCCCCATCAATGGCGATGAAAGACCGATCTCCCATATTCAGCATGTTTGAAGCACTGGCTTGCGTACCGTTAGTAATGGCCAGGGTGGTCAGTCCGGAAGCGCTATTGAGGGAAACATCTCCGAGGTTGACAACGGAACCGGGAGTTCCATTCCGGGTGACGTTGTTCAACTCAAGCAGTTTCCCGTTGGTTATGGTCGTCGACACGTAAGGGCCGCTGAGATTAAGAGATCCATTGTTGAATTGTGTCGATTCGGTAATCTGTAGCAAGGTGCCGGATATATCGTTATCGTTGCCGATGAGCACATTGGTGTAAGAGGCATTGATTCCGGTCACAAGCGAGTTGATTGTGACATTTCCGTCTCCGGTTGATTCAAAATGGAGTAGATCCCCGGTAATGCTATTGCGATCCAGAACCGTGGTTTTCCCTTGCAGGGAGAATGTCTTGCCCCTCAACTCGGCATCTGTGATAGAGGAGGTTGAACCTGTCCCTCCTATCCTCAGAATGTTGTTTGAAGAGACAATAGCTTTTTCTCCGTTTTCGATACCGGCGATCGTATTGTTTCCTGTCAAGGCAATGGAATCTTGAACAACTAGTTTGGCTTGTTCATTGGCCGCAGTATTCGTAATGGTCGTTGTTCCGAGGACGGTGATGTCACCGGACTGTTCCGTCTGGGTCAGCGAGGAGTCGGAAATGGTCAGTTGGGAGGATGTATTGTCCCTGTAGGATCTGAAGTTGGATTGGTTGCCGCCTTCAAGAATCAGGGCATTGTCGCCGCCGGTCAGGTCGATGTCACCCAGTTCGGATGGAATGGACGCATGGCTTCCACGAAGTGTAAGCGTAGATTGGCTGCTAATCTCTGTCTTTAAGGTGTTGATGTAACTATCTGATAGTGTAGTGTTTTTACCGATGCTCAGGCTGTTTGCCGAGTCCCCGTTGGTATTTTTCATGACCGACAGGTTGGAACCTTCCATATCCGTGTTGGGATTCAAAACAATATCCTGACCCAGCAGTCGAGAGCCCGAAAGGGTTGTATAGGACCCTTCCAGAGTCAGCGTCATAGCGGATTGGATGGTATCGTCTTCCAGTTCGTTCCCCGTTCCGGCCAGAGTCAGGTTGCCGTTGGTGGCCAGTGTTCCGTTGCCTGCGGGATTGAATATTCCGAACTGATTCGTACCGTCTACCTTTGAGTTGATGATCGTCGCATCAGTTGATCCGGTATTTTGAATCAGCAATCCTTGGGAAAGGTATACGGTGCCGTTACTGGAAAAGTCTTCCCATTTGTCGAATGAGACCGTGCTGTCATTGATAACCAGATTGCCTCCATTGACGAGGGAAACGTCCTTGATGTTGTACGACTGGGCAGATGCTCCGGGTTCACGGGAGAAGACTAGGGTTGCGTTTTCTACCGTTGTGCCGGTGGCCAGATTCAGTACGGAATCGGAGATTTGAACGTAATCCGTGTCCGATGTCCCGAAAACAGCCAACTTGGAGGCATTCAGAGAGGAATCGAATACGTCTTCCTTGCTGCCATTCAAGATGAATTGTAACGTTTCCGTGGCTGTGGCATTGACAAATCCGAATCCCGTATTGTTGTTTGCCGGGTTGATTACGATGTTGTTGGCATTTAATGTCAGACGATTATTGGAAGTCATGCCCGTGGAGATTCCTTCGATTGTCAGAGTATGACCAGAAGCGTCCAATGTACCGTAAGCCCCGTCGTCAAGCTGCTTAACAGTCAAGTCTCCTGTAGAGATAAGAGTGCCGGAGTCGTTCCCACTACCTAATGCGACGATACCTTCCAGAATAGTTCCGGTTCCATTGTCCACAGTCAACGTAGCGTTATTGATGATATTGAGGAAGGTGCCCGTTGATTGGGAAAGGGAAACCGTCGTGAGATCGGTTTGTAGCTCCAACCATCCTCCGTTGACGTTGATGGCAGCGAGCGTATCGAAATCTGGAGACGTTGTAGGAGCAAGAATGTAGAGAAAACCGTTGTCCAGCGTGAGTGTACCAGAGAAGTCTCCCTGGGCTGTCAGGTTCAGGGTACCGCTTTGGGTGTCCAGATTCAGCGTGCCTTGTCCGATAAGACCGCCGTTAATGGTGCTGATGGAATCTCCCGTGATAGTCAGGTTTGTTCCATTCGTGATTGTCAACGCGAAGTTATTGGTATCAAGGGTTCCGATTGTACCATCAAGCGTGGCATTGCCGGAAAGAATGACATCGCCTTGGAACGAACCGGAGCCCAGAGATAACTGTTTATCGATGATGAGCGTGCCATTCCCTCCAATGGTTTTGCCGATGGCCAACAGCCCCTCAGAGAGAGAGAATTTTCCATCGACGACAAGATTTCCATCCAGGGACAATTCCCCAACGAGGGTGCAATCGGAATCTCCTGTGACGGTAAATGTTTGATCTGTCTCAATGGTAGCGTCCGTCATCATTGTTCCGGATGTCCATGTCAGGATGCCTCCGTCTTTTAGAGCAAATGAGTCGATCTTCAATGTACCCCCATCCAGCGTAATCCCGTTACCCGCATTCTCGATAATACTGATTCCGCCTATGGCGTTCCACATTCCTCCGTCGGAAATAATGGCGGTTCCTGTCCCTCCATTATTTTCCGCTCCGTTAGATCCTCCCAGAGTGATTTCGGCAGTAGTAGTCAGGGAGCCATTTTTGATGGAAATAGTCCCGATTCCTTGATTAAAGCCTACGTTAGTTTTAGTTTCGATTGTTAAGTTGCCACCATCAATTGCAAGGAGTCCTTTTCCATTATCTTCTCCGATAGCGATAGGGGAGGTACTATTGGGATCAATTGAGAAATTACCTCCCGTAACAAGGAGTGTACCTTCTCCGCCAGTTTGGGAACCGACTGTGAGAGCTGTTCTGTACTGAGTCCATGTGCCGCTTTTCAGTTCCAGTATGCCTTCCGAGCCTGCGCCAATAAGGAAAGCTCCCTGGAGGCTTTGTGTATCGAGTATTCCTCCATCAAGGAGGATATAAGCATTATTGTTAATCTGGTAATCTTCAGTTGTGCTGATTGTTACTTGGTTTCCTTGACCGATGGTCTGGGTCGGCGTCAGAGCGGCGGTTGTGGAGGTGCTGGTCAGAGCCATACCTATTGCCGCGGTGTAGATGGCAAGAAGAGCCTTGCGGAGATTGAGGGGGAGGTGGGGTTTCATGATTGTTGGTGGATTTTAGAATGTTGTTATTAGAAGATTGAAAGGAAGGGGAAGAAATACGACCTCACCAAGATTGGAAGGAAGGGAGTGTCCTGGGTATATGCAGGCGGAAAACAAAAAGGACGCCGATAAGGAGCGCCCAGAAAACGGTGGATAATGACAACATACGGGTATAGGAATAACCCACGGTATTTCTAAGAGGGAAAGCCGGTGGTGTGAGTTGTAAGCCATTGAATAAAAGGCCGATATGGACATGGTTTTGCCCGTTGTTTCGGTTTTTTAGTCTCATCAGCACCTTTTTTCTAGCGGATTTACAATCCGCTATCTTGGTATTATATAACTTGTTTATTATAAGTATTTAATAATATTATTTAGGGCGATCTGACGCATCGGTATCCCAACCGCTAAGAGATAGATGATTTTTTTACTCTCTCTCTTTGCCCAAAAAAATAGGAACATATTTATAATAAATTATTTCCATATTGTTCAAAAATAGATTCCACCCCTTCTCCCCTGAGAACCGGGTATGTGTTTGGAACCAGAAAAAGCATCTGTTACGAATTTGATACTGCCCCTCAGTGACTGTGTTGTAAAAGCTTGATCATAAAGGAGAATTCGGGATTGGAAAAAAATTACATATCTCTTGACGGCGGATTGTAAATCCGCTTAAATCTGCGTTCGAGAAGAGATAAGTAAAATTTGACGGCGTATTTTGCCTGTCAGAAAAGGATTACAACCTATTTTAATTAATTGTAATCAACTAATAATAAATGAAATACTAATGAGGCTTGGACAATGGTTTCTTTTCCAGTCATGTTTTTGACTTATGCGATTCACATAACGGAAGTTCGTTCCCCAGGATGCCTTCTTTTGAGGCATTGGGTGTTTTCTCTCGGCCGGCGCGTGCAGCAGCAATTTATCTCCGCATGTTCTGGGCGATGATCTCTTTTCTTTAGCAACAGCAACCGTCTCCGATTCTATTTTCACACCAACAAACAACTTACTATGAAACAAAAACTTATTACCTTCATACTTATCGTATGCTCCTTCTCGTCGGTTACACTTCTTCCTTCTTGCGTTAGCCCTAAGGAAGTCCTTTATATACAGGATGTTAGCGCTGATAGTAAGGAAAAGCTCAAAAATAACTACCAGACGACAATCCAGAAGGACGACCAGCTCTACATCTCCGTTAGCAGCAAGCAACCGGAACTGACTGCTCCCTTTGCCGTGTCCGAGATGGGAACGACCGGCAATAACAATACAAATAAACCTAAGGGGTATTTGGTCGACGTCAATGGAGACATTGTCCTGCCTGTCATCGGTAAAATGAAGGCCTCCGGCAAAACCTGTTCTCAATTGGCCTCCGACATTGCTTCTTCTCTCAAGCGCAATGATTACATCAGTGACGCTTCCGTCAACGTGCAGATCATGAATTTCAAGTTTTCCGTCATTGGCGAAGTCAACAAACCCGGCACCTATTCCATCGAAGGCCAGCGGGTCACGATCCTCGAAGCCATTTCCCGCGCCGGAGACTTAAATATCGACGGCAACCGCGACATCACCCTCATCCGCGAAACGAACGGTCAGCGCCAGATCGCCAACATCGACCTTCGCAGCAAGGACCTTTTCAACTCTCCCTATTATTATATTCAGCAGAACGATATCATTTATGTTTCTCCTTCGGAACGCAAGGTCAATACCCGCAGCGATGCTGTCCAGTGGTATGGTTGGGGGCTTTCAGGGTTGGGGGTCACTCTGGCCGTGATTGCCATGTGCCTGTAAACATAGGAATTCCGGCCATTTCCTTTCCCCCCAGGGGAAGTGGCCGGACATTTTGATCTTCTATTTCCCATTTATCCATCATATTCCATGGTAGAACCGTTACCTGCTGTTGCTTCCAGCTCCTCCGAGGAACAGGAAGAAACTTCATTCTCCCTCGACATTATCCTGACGGTTTTGCGTCGGTACTGGTATGCCGTGATTATTACCGCCTTGCTGGGCGCATGTACGGCGTACTATCTGGCCGGTAGACAAAACTACGTCTATCAAAAGACAGCCAGTGTGATGATGCGTGATTCCAAGGCGGGCAAAGGCGCTTCTTCGGAACGTATCATGACCGAGCTTGGGATCGACTCCGGCTCCGCCAACCTGGCCAACGAAAGTTACGTCCTGAAATCCACCGCCTTGATGAAAAAAGTGGTGGAGGATCTGGATTTGCACATTTCCTATGGTGTCCGGAAGGATTTCCGGGAACTGGATCTGTATCGGGACACTCCGCTTCTCGTTGTTTTCCAGGCAATCGACAAAAGCCGCCCCTACTCGTTTGGCATCACTCCCCGGGAGGACGAACAATTCACCCTGACTTATTCCAGTACGGATGACACCCCGACGGAGGTGACCGGTTCCTATGGACAGCCCCTTGTTCTCCCCTTCGCCACCCTGACTGTTCACCCTACGTCAAGAATGAATGATTCCTGGAAGGACCGGGAGGTCCTGGTTCACTATACCTCCCCCCTTGCGACGACCCATTCTCTTCTTGCCGGTTTGACTGTTACCCGTCCGGACGCCAAGGATTCCAGTCTTTTGGAGATGACGCTGACGGCCGGCAATCCGGACAAGGCCACCGATGTTCTCAACCACCTTATCGAGGTGTACAATCAGCTCTCGAAAGACGAGAAGAGCCAGTCCTCCCGGAAAGTGGAGAGCTTTATCGATAAAAGCTTGAAGGAGGTCAAAGCCTCTTTGGAGGCTGTCGATCAAAAAATTACCGACTCCAAGATTAAGGGAGACATCGTCCGTGATACGGAGACGACGATGACGGCCGATTTCACGACCTCCCAGGCGTTGGAAAAGGAAATCTTCGATTTGGAAACCCAGATCAAGCTTGCTTCGAATCTCGCCTCCAGCCTCAAGGAAACAGGCATGAAAGATGCCTTGATCTCCGTTGATACGGGACTGGCGGACTCCAGCATTGCCAGCCAGGTGACGCTCTACAACGAGGCCTATCTGGAATATCAGAAGATCGCTGGCAGCGCCGGTCGTAGAAACCCTATTGCCGTCGGGTTGCGCGATAAGATGAATTCTACCCGTGCGGCAGCCGGCAAAGCTCTGACGAACTACCGGAACAATCTGGAAATCAAACATCGGGAACTCCAGAAAAAACAGGCATCACTCTCCGACCGACTGGCGGCAACCGCTGCCAAGGAACACGAACTGATGCCCCTGATGTGGGAGCACAAGGTCAAAGAGGAAATCTACCTGATGCTTCTCAGCAAACAACTGGAGAATGCCCTGGCCCTTGCCGCAGCGGAACCCTCCGCCCGCGTGCTGGAAACCGCCCATGGCAGCGATCTTCCCATTTCTCCTAAAACCATGCAGTTTGTCGCCGCCGGTGGTCTCGGTGGCGCCGCCCTGTGCATCTTCGCTTTTGTGGGCGTGTCCATGCTCAACAACAAAGTCAGGAACAAACACGACCTGCCGGGAGTCAGCAACCTTCCCGTCCTGGCGGAATTGCCCGTTTTGAGCAAAAAGGAAAGCAAACATCCTTCCCTCTTCATCCAGGACGATCATTCCGTGATTGCGGAATGCTTCCACATCCTGCGCAACAATGTCGACTCCCTTCTGCCCAGGCCCGAACAGGGCGGTTACATCATGATGGTCACCTCCACCATGGCTGGAGAAGGGAAGACCATGACGTCCTGCAACCTGGCTTCCGCTTTTGCCAAGGCCGGGAAAAAGGTGCTCCTCATTGACGGCGACTTGCGGAAAACCTCCCTCAGCAACAAACTTGGAGGGAAAGGGCGCAAGGGGTTGACTTCCATCCTGCGCAAACAAGTAGAGGATCCGGCCTCGGTGATCCACACGGCGGAAAACGCTCCGGACGGTTTGTTCGTCCTCTATGCCGGCCCCTATGTCCCCAATCCCGTGACATTGCTCAGTACGCCTCTGCTGGGCAAATTGCTGAAGTACCTTCAGAAGCAGTACGATGCCGTCATCATCGACTGCCCACCCTATGGGATCCTGGCCGACACCGCCATCATCGGCGCCTTGGCGGATATCTCCCTTTACGTCGTCCGCAGCGGTATGATCGACAAGCGATATTTCACTCAAGTCCAGCAACTTGCCGACAAGGGCAAACTCCACAACCTCTCTTACGTCATCAATGAGGTCGACTTTAAATCCGCCAGCTACAACCACTACGGTTATGGCTACGGATACCAGTACGGCTATGGGTGCAAGGAAAGCGAAGATGCGGAGAAAGCCCACGAATCCTGATTTCTTCCCGTCACGACTCCCCTATTCATCACCATGTTGGAATTCCTGTTCAAACGGCGGCTTTCATCATCCAGCCTCTTCCCGGACGGCATGGATATGCACACGCATATCCTCTGGGGGGTCGATGACGGCGCTTCATGCCTGCAGGACAGCCTCGGGATCATTCGCAGGTTGAAATCCATGGGACTCAAGGGTGCCTACTGCACACCGCACATCATGGCGCGGTACCCGAAAAACACTCCGGACTACCTCCGGGAACGTTTCGAACAACTCCTGGCCGACACCGGGGACGAAGGCTTCCAGCTCAAACTTGCCGCCGAATACATGCTCGACGAACAGTTTGAATGCCAGCTTGCTACCCATACTCCGCTGACCTACGACGGCACCCTGCTGCTCGTCGAACTCCCGCAATACTTCCTCCCCGCCGGCTGGATGGACATGCTCCTCATGGTGCAGGACAAGGGCTACACCCCCGTCCTCGCCCATCCCGAGCGCTACGGGCGTATCCTTCAGGAATCGGAACTCCTCCGGCTGAGGAGCCGGGGCATCCAGTTCCAGGGCAACGTCGGTTCCCTCGCCGGCCTCTACGGCAAAGCCGTCGCCGATACCGCCCGCAAACTGCGTGCGGGCAATCACTACACATGGTGGGGCACGGATTCACACTTCCCATCCATGGCAGGTAAAATGTGCCTGAGCGGTTAAGTATAAAACCATTATCATTACTATTGCACGATGCCCTCTTTATCCTACAACTTATCCAATATCGTGGACATTCCTCTTCAGAGGGGGATTTACGCGTGCTGGTTCAAGCGCCATATTGATATTGCCGCCAGTCTGATCGGATTGATTGTCCTGTCGCCTTTCCTGCTGTTCATAAGCCTGCTGCTCCTGTTTTGCAACCGGGGCACCCCCTTCTTTATTCAGGAGCGGGTGGGGCGTGGCATGAAACCGTTTAAAATTATCAAATTTAAAACGATGAACGACAAAAAGGATGCTTCCGGCAATCTTCTTCCCGATGCCGAGAGAACCGGTCCCCTGGGGCGTTTTCTGCGTGCTACGTCGATTGATGAGTTACCGGAACTGGTGAATGTCTTTATAGGTGATATGAGTCTGATTGGCCCCCGGCCATGGATTCCTGAGCAAATGGCTAGATTTGAGCCATTGGTCCAGGAAAAGAGAATGGCTCTGAGCCCCGGCATTACAGGACGGGCCCAGGTCCAGGGACGCAACAACCTGACCTTCCGGCAGCGTGTTTGCCTGGATCTGGAATACCAGCGCAACCTGACGTTTTATCAGGACCTTAAAATTCTCTTCGGCACTTTCGTCCAAGTCCTCAAGAGGGAAGGGATCGATCAATGCCAGGAGGTTTTCGACCACACTTCAGGTACGATCCCTCCCAAAGATCCGGAAACCAGGGGGCTTAGGGGAAATCAAGCTCGTCGTCGGAACGAGTGAATCGCGATGGAGAGTGTGGACATGGAAACTTACTTCAGAATACGTTACGAATTTTCCAAAGATGAGGTACATCGCCGCATCAGGGAAGCCGTATCGCGTTGTGAAGCTGGCTATATCTGTGTAGCCGATGGCAATGTGCTGACCCATGTCCAACATAACCCCGAGTACTGGCGGATCGTGTACGATTCCATGTTTGCCATTTGCGACAGTGGATGGGTTCCCCTCTATCTGCGTCTTCTGTATGGGATTCGCCGCGAACAATATTGTGGAGCTCAAATTTTTCAAGATATCGTTTCATCGGAGCAATACCGCATGGCATTCCTTGGAACGGATGATGTCACTCTCCAGGCTCTGAGGGAGAAGATCTCCTCCTGGAATCCCCAGGTACAAGATATGCTTTTCATGGCATTGCCTTACCGTGAGGTCGATGAATTCGATTATCTTGCCATTGCCGAAAAGCTGAACCAGAAGCAGATAGATATCATCTGGGTGGCTTTGGGGGCCCCGAAGCAGGAACAATTCATGAATAGTCTGCGTCCGTTTTTGAAACAGGGGGTCATGCTGGGGGTAGGTGCCGTGTTCAATTTCTACAGTGGTCGCCTCAAGCGTGCGCCACAATGGTTGGTCTCCTTGAAACTCGAATTTGCTTATCGCATCCTGACAGAACCCGGAAAGCAAATCGCGCGCTGCAAAGGAATTGTCAAAACCCTCCCTCTCATTTTCCGCATCGAAAAAGACCGCAAACTCATCGCCAAACTTACCCGCGAACTGCAATCCCTGCAGAGCCGTCATATCGAACAAGATAAAGAAGAACTCATCACAGCCTTCGGACAAAGTCCGGAACAGTTGGATTCTTTGTTGGAGACCTGCGAATCTCACCCCGAAACCCATTTTACTATCATCACCGATGATGCCCGCTTTTGGCAACTGCCAGCAAACGTCAGTATTGTCCTTATGGTTAATGATCAATAATAGAATAAAACAATGAAAGGTATAGTATTAGCCGGAGGTCCCGGAACTCGTTTTTTGTATAGCTCCCCGCCAAGGATATTGCAACATGAGAAGGTGAGCGATTGAAACAATTGAAACTTTCAAAAATCAATCCCAAGCTGCACGTAAAGAAGAAGGTTAAGTGTATAAATGGTTTCTGATATTTCTACAAATAAAAAACGCATAGTCAAAAATACCTTGTTACTTTACATGCGTATGCTTTTGACAATGGCGGTATCATTGTACACTAGTCGTATTGTGTTGGAAACACTTGGGGTAGACGACTATGGTATTTATAATGTGGTGGGCGGTGTCGTTACCATGTTTACGGTACTTTCTGGTTCATTAAGTTCTGCTATCAGTCGATTCATTACCTTTGAACTTGGGCATGGGGATATAAAAAAGCTGAAATTGATATTCAGTATCTCCGTGACCATACAATTTTTCATTGCTATCGGCATTCTTCTTATTGCCGAGATTGTAGGAGTATGGTTTCTCAACGAGAAAATGAATATTCCTGCCGACAGATTGCTTGCTGCCAACTGGGTACTGCAATGTTCTATTGTCACGTTGATGATAAATCTGGTTAGTGTTCCTTACAATGCCGCAATCATAGCACATGAAAAGATGTCGGCCTTTGCTTATGTCTCTATTTTTGAAGTCACGCTGAAACTTCTTATTGTGTACATGCTTTACATATCATCTTACGACAAACTTATTGTATATGCCATTCTTTTAATGCTGGTAGCCTTGATTATTCGAATGATATATGGCGTATATTGTAAGAAACATTTCGAGGAGGCATCTTATTTATTGGTTTGGGATAGGAATGTATTCAAAGAGATGTTGGAATTTTCTGGATGGAATTTTTTGGGAAACGCCTCTTATCTGTTGAATACACAAGGTGTCAACATGCTTATTAATATGTATTTCGGAGTTGCAGTAAATGCTGCGCGTGGAATAGCTGTACAAGTGAATGGAGCTGTGATGAATTTCGTAAGCAATTTCACGGTAGCCATCAATCCCCAAATTACCAAATCTTATGCCTCCGGGGATTTGCAATATATGTACAAGCTCTTAAATCAAGGAACAAAATTTGTATTTTTTATCATGTATTTTTTTGTTGTTCCATTTGTGTTGGAAGCTGAAACAATATTAAGTATATGGCTGAAAGAAGTTCCCGAACAGAGTACCATATTCCTCAGGTTGGTCTTATTAGCTTCTCTTGCCAGTATTTCAGGGAACGAATTGTCCTATGGAATAATTTCTACAGGACAAATAAAGAATTACCAGTTGGCTGTTTCTTTTATTGGAGTAATGGTATTCCCGTTAACTTGGATAGCGTATGAATTAGGAGCCAGTGCTTCCTGTACTTATTTATTCTTCATTGTCATCTATGTATCATTAAATATCATTCGCCTGCAATTCCTTAAAAAACTGATTCATTTTCCACTCAGGGCGTTTTTGATTGAAGCCGTTAAACCCATCAGTATTGTGGCGATATCGGCATTTATACTTCCAGGAATGGTCGTGTATCTTATGTCGCCTTCTCTGCCTCGCATGATACTTGTCTTTACCATCAGTTTTATTTCCACAGGAAGTATCATTTACAGATGGGGACTGACCGGAAGCGAACGGAATTTCATTGTGGTGAAAAGCAAGGAACTTATCAAGAAAATGTCAAACAGATAAAATGGCAATAAAAAAAATCTTAAAGCAAGGGCTAAAATTCGTTTTTGGCAAACGCCCGATACAACTTACAGCTCAAATCACTCAGTTGGGAGCTTCGGAACTTCTCAAGGATAGGGTAGCTTTGATTACAGGTGGTACCAGTGGCATCGGATATGTAATTGCCGATGCCATGCTTAGGGCTGGTGCAGCCGCAGTTGTGATTACCGGACGTGACGAGGAACGATGCAGGAATGCTGTCAATTCATTACTAGTAGCATCTTCAGACCGTCAAGGCAAAGTTTTCTATCAGGTTTTGGATAATCGTAAGGTGGGTACTTTCGAAGCAAATTTTTCGGAAATTCAAAATAAACTTTCTGGGGGGGGAATGGAAATAAGCATTTTAGTAAACAATGCGGGAATACAAGGTTCTCAATTCGGTGTTGCGAAAGAGGAAGATTATGACAATGTGATGGATACCAACCTGAAGGGAGTTTTTTTCCTCTCCCAATTAGTGGCCCGATATATGGTGGATAATCATATTGAAGGGAACATATTGAATATTGCTTCTGCATCGAGCCTGCGTCCTGCCGCAAGCGTATATACCTTGAGCAAGGTCGGGATAAAAGAATTCACGTTGGGAATGGCTAAATCGTTGATATCTCATGGTATCGTAGTCAATGGCTTGGCACCCGGACCAACCATTACCCCGATGTTGGTAAAGCAAGCGAAAGAACCGAATCTTGCATTTGGTCACAATCCGCTCGGTCGCTTTGCCATGCCGGAAGAAATAGCGAACATGGCTGTCATCCTTACATCCAATATGAGCCGTACGATAGTGGGAAGTATTGTATATATGACCGGAGGCGGCGGAACGATTACCTATGAGGACGTTCAGTATCCTTTTTAATGATCCTATACGAAGATTAAATAAAAAATGAGGAGATAATTCAAATGCGTTATTATACAGATGAGAAAAATCTACAGATTATCATAGCCTTGTTGAAAGCTTTTGGCATCAAAAAAATCATAACAAGTCCAGGTTCCACAAATCATACGCTGGTTGCCAGTATGCAGAATGATGCATGGTTTGAAATGTATTCATCTGTGGATGAACGGTCGGCCGCCTATATGGCATGTGGGTTATGTGAAGAAAGTGGTGAGCCCGTTGTCATCACCTGTACGGAAGCTACAGCTTCACGTAATTATATGCCAGGATTGACAGAAGCCTATTATCGCAAGTTGCCCGTTCTGGCCATTACTACCACACATGGTGCCGACAAAGTCGGGCATCATTTCGCGCAGGTTATCGACCATTCTGTATTGCCCAATGATATTGCCCTGTACCATACGTATATACCTTCATGCCATTCCATCAAAGATGAGAAGTTAACAGAGCTGAAAGTGAATGAGGCTCTATTGGAGTTAAGCCATCGTGGTGGCGGCCCCGTCTATCTGAATGTAGAGTCAATTGCGAGCCGTGACTATGCAACCAGGGAATTGCCTGCGGTACGCAAATTAGAACGTTTTGCTGTATGGGATAAACTTCCGGAATTACCGAAAGGAAGAATCGGCATTTTTGTCGGTTCGCATAAGAGATGGAACGAATCTGAAATCACAGCCATCGAAAGATTTTGTGAAGTCAATAATGCCGTCATATTCTGTGACCATACAAGTGGATATCACGGAACATATCATGTCAACTATTCATTAGTAGGAGGGCAGGAGATTTATCAATCCGACTTAGGTAAGTTGCGCCTGTTGATTCATATTGGCGAGGTGTCCGGTGACTATTTTTCCATAGGGCTTGGAGGTAGTGCCCAAGAAGTGTGGCGGGTGAACGAAGACGGCAAGGTACGCGACTGCTTCGGTAAATTGCGTTATATTTTTGAAATGAGCGAGCAAACTTTTTTCAACATTTATTCAGTGGACAAACAGCCTGCTCCGATGCACATTATCGAGCGATATAAAGCTGAATACAACCAGTTTATTAGCAAAATTCCGGATCTGCCGTTAACAAAAGTATGGATAGCTTCCCGGATAATTCCGAAGCTTCCTGCCGATTCTACGATCCATTTCAGTATTCTGGGTTCCTTACGTGCCGGAAACTTCTTCGAATTGCCATCCAGCGTCCAGTCCGGTTGTAACGTGGGCGGTTTCGGTATAGATGGTGCTACCTCTACCTTGATAGGCGCTTCACTGGCTAATCCGGATAAGCTTTATTTTCTTATGACGGGAGATTTGGCCTTCTTTTATGATTTAAATGCCATAGGCAATCGTCATGTAGGGAAGAATGTCAGAATATTGTTGGTTAATAACGGAGACGGTACAGAATTCCGGATGTATTGGCATCCTGTTTTTGCGTTTAACAAAGAAGACGCAGACAGATATATGGCGGGGGGGGGACATTATGGGAACAAATCGGTAAGTTTTGTCAGGCACATGGCCGAGGACTTGGGCTTTGAATATCTGACAGCTTCCGGTAAAGAAGAATTCTTGCTCAACTACGAACATTTTTTGTCACCGGAGCGGCTTGGCAATCCCATAATCTTTGAAGTCTTCACCAATAGTGAAGAGGATAATTTCGCTGTGCATACTGCCAGACATCTCGTAGTTGATAAGAAACTCCTATTAAAGGGCAAGGTCATCGGTTCACTTAAAAAGGTTGTCGGAGAACAGATCATTGAAGGAATTAAGAAGATAACCAGATAAGAAATGAAGGCTGCTATCATAGAGTCTGTATTTAACCCGTTACTGTTTTGGTGCCTCATTCGTATAGAACCGCACTGGAAGGATATCTATTACGCAAAGAAGTTTAATTGATACATGAATACAAAAAAACTGAAGGATTTGACGAGGCCCTTGTACGGACCTATTTTACGCACAATACGAAAGATGTGTAAAACAAACTTCATAAAGAATGATATAGAAAGAATAAAAACGGAAATATCTTGCTGCCCGAAGTCTCAGCCAAGACTGTTTTATTTGGGAATTACCGCTCACTCTAATTTGGGAGATATGGCCCAGTACTACTGCATCCATAACTGGATACTGAAAAATTATCCTGAGCATAAACTTATTGAGGTAGAGGCTGATACCGTAGTGAACGAAAAATATGGCTTTATCAAATTGATTGAGAGGGAATACAGGAATCGTGACATAATCCTGTTTCAAAGCGGATATACCACACAGGATTTGGGGGGAAATCATGACTTGATGCACCGGCTGGTGATTGAGGCACTTCCGGATGCACGAATTTTGATGATGCCTCAAACCGTATTCTTTCAACATCATGAAAACAAGCTGCGAAGTGCTCAAATCTACAATCAGGCACACAATATGTTGTTTTTGGCAAGAGATAAGGTCTCTTACGGAACGGCTCAAGAAATGATGCCGGATGTACACGTAGAACTTTTCCCTGATATTGTAACAAGCCTTATAGGAACATTCTGTTTCAACCAGAACCGACGTGGGATAAGTTTATGCTGCAGGAACGACGGCGAAAAGTATTTTTCGGAAGAAGAACTGTTTTCACTGATCAAGAGGTTTGAGGACGTGCCTGTTGTCGTGAGTGATACAACCGTCAAGGTTTTTTTTACCAAGATAAGAAAAGACCCCCGAAAGTATATCGAACAGCAAATAGAATACTTTTCCAGGTTTGAAGCCGTGATAACCGACCGTTATCACGGAACCATATTTGCTCTTGCGGCAGGAACACCGGTGGTGATTATCAGAACAATAGATCATAAGGTTATTACAGGTGCTGACTGGTTTAAGGGCGTTTACGATGACTACGTATATATGGCTCAAGATCTGGATGACGCATTCCAAATAGTGTCTTCCATTAGAAAGAAAAATTTGAATCACTGCCTACAGCTGGTCTTTGCAACTGAATATTACGACAAACTTAAAAGTATATTTGAATCAGGAAAAAAATGAATTTCAGCTTCTCGATTTGCGACCGTAAAAGACCTTTTTCCTATGTAGTCTGGGGAATGCTTTTGCATTCTCTTGGAATAATATTTCTCAATATCACTCATATGCAACTCATATATGCTGCTATATGTTATTTGGGGTGGTGTTCTATTTTCCGGGGATTTTATCTGGCAAGGCATCGCCTGTCTTTCCAATTGCCCTGTAAGCATTTATGGTTGTTTTTTTCTTATGTGATTTTGTGCATCATCATGATTGTGAGGGGATATTTGATAGATTATCCCTATCAATGGTTTACTATACAGGGATTGATCAATTTTCATTTTTTTCAACCTACTTACATATTGCCTTATCTTATGCCTTTGTTTTTGCTTTGGCCGATAAGCGATTATGATTTTCGTCCCATTGTCAAAGCTTCTGTTCTCATTAGCATTATTGTCATCATTGCTTTCTTCTTATTTTATGATCAAATTTTGTCCTCATCTATCAAACAAAGCACAGAAACACTCCAGTCATGGGAAACCTCTGCGGAAGATTACCGATATTATGGACAAATATATAGCAATATAGCCCTTGTCGCATTATGTAGAAAGTATGTTTCTTCCAAAGTTTGGATTATCAATATTGTTGCTCTTTTATTTACTTTGCTGATAAATATGATGGGAGCTCGTAGAGGCAACTCGGCAACGATAGGGACATTATTGCTTTTCAATATTTATTTTTACATTAAATCGGTGAATTGGCGTTATAAAATTATTGCGATGATACTAACCGCTGTCATGGCAAGTGGAACCGTCTATTTGGCTTCTGATTTTTCCGGGTTTGATTATTTGAAAAAACGGGGAATGCATGATTCGCGTTCCAAAGTAGACGAAGCATTGACAGCCCAAATGAATGACGTAGAATTATGGGTAGGTAAAGGTCTTAACGGAAGGTATTATTTTCCTCTCCTGGAAAATGATAAGTTAAATGGATGGCGATATGGCAGCGAGACCGGTTATTATAACCTGGTGTTAAAAGGGGGATATCTCTTGGCTTGGACATACATACTCCTGCTCCTTTATCCTGCGCTATTGGGTATTTTCAAGTCACGCAATACTTTATGTAAGGCGTTGGGGTTCATTATACTTTTAAGCCTTTTGGAACTCTATCCGTTCGGACATTTGACGTTCAACTTGAAATTTTTGGTGATTTGGATGGGGATAGCCTTGTTGATGTCGCCCAAGGTAAGGAATATGAATGATGATGAAATTCGTAATTATTACTTTCTACAGCCAGTAAAAGGCAAATAATCAGATCTGTAACAGAAGATTTTTACAATTACAATATAATCATGAAAATTCTGTGGATAGCTAACAATCTGTTTCAAGAATATTTTGATCACAAAGGAATTTCCGCTCCTTTTACGGGAGGATGGATGCGTTCCCTGGCACTTCAATTAAAAGAAATCGATCCAGGTATGGAACTGGCCATTGCTTCTCGCATCAAGAGTGTGAAGCAATGGGAGGAAGTAAAAGCTGGAGGATTTACTTTTTATGCATTACCTGGGTTGCTCTATCGTGATACTTATGATGCTTCGATAGAAAAAGACTGGAAGGAAATCGCTCAACGTTTTTCTCCGGATGTGGTGCATATACATGGCAGTGAATATCCTCATGGCCTGGCCTATGTCAATGCTGTGGGGGCAGCAAACGTAGTGGTGTCCATACAGGGGCTGGTTTCTCGCTGTGCGAGAAACTATACCGCAGACATTAGAATATCTGATATGTTAAAGAATATAACTTTTTATGATTTATTTATTGCTTCAACGCCCATGAAAGGACGGAAAAGATATATCCGTCAAGGTCACATGGAAGAGGAATTGCTTCGTAAAATAAATCATATTATCGGTCGCACTACATGGGATCATGATCATACGTGGGCTATTAATCCTCTCGCAACGTATCATTTCTGCAATGAGACTTTACGGCCTGCATTTTATGCTAACGAAAAATGGAATATTAATCAATGCCATCGGCATCGCATCTTTCTTAGCCAGACCAACCAACCCCTCAAAGGCATCCACAAATTGGTAGAAGCCATGCCTCTCATTTTACGGGATTATCCTGATACCGAAGTGTATGTGGCAGGTCATGATTTTCTTAACACATCCTCCTTCCGAAGCAGATTGAGATACACAACCTTTGCCCACTACGTGAATTCGCTAATGATTAAATATGGGATCAGGGATAGATTTCATTTTACAGGGATGATTGATGCAGATCGTATGGCTGAGCAATATCGACAGGCAAACGTGTTTGTTTGTCCGTCCTCCATTGAAAATTCACCTAATTCGTTGGGTGAGGCTCAACTGGTTGGTTGCCCGGTAGTCGCCTCCTATGTTGGCGGTGTGCCCGACATGATCGAGAACGGAAGAACCGGATTGCTTTATCGGTTTGAGGAAACCGAAATGCTCGCAGCAGCTATATGCCGAATCTTTGGGAATGATGATCTGGCAGGAAAATTGTCAAAAAATGGGATAGAAGTCGCTAGGGAACGCCATGATGGCATCACGAATGCTAATCGCACGATGGAAATATACACTGAAATAAAAAGTGAAAAATGATGGAAAAAATAATACTCAAAGGTCTGCGCAAGATCTATCGTAAATGTACAAAGGTTGAATTTACGGGCAATCCCTGGCCACAAGCAGACGAGTGGGAAAAGACCAATCAACTATTAACGGAGTTGTTCAGCAACGACAAAGCTTGCTTTATTGGAAGGATAGGGACATCTGAACTTGCCGTTGTATTAAACTATTTGACTGTACATGGGAACCGTTCGTATGTCAGGAAATGTATTGACTATATTATTGATGATACCAGAATGCCTTTCTACGATACTGGACGTCCTTTCTATGAAATACAGAATAATGCAGGGTTCTTTTCCGGCAAGGGAGGAAATATAATTGTAGAAATCGAAAGATTTGCAGAATTGTATCTGAAAGAAATACCGATGATGGATGTATGTGGCCGTTTTTCTTATCCCGAAAAGTTTTTGCCCTTCAACCAAGACTGCAGGATGGTACAGCTGGAAAGCTTATATCCGTTTTTTGCCCGGCAACCCTGGACTAAAATACTTGAGGGTAAGAAAGTATTGGTAGTGCATCCGTTCAAGGATAGCATATTGGCTCAATATAAAAATCATCGCAGGCATTTGTTCAATAATCCGGATATGCTGCCTGACTTCGATTTGGAGATTATTAAAGCCGTGCAGACTATTGCAGGAGAGAAAAGTCCTTTTAAAGATTGGTTTGAGGCATTGGATTTCATGAAGGAAGAAATTACCAAACGCAATTTTGATTTCCTCATAGTGGGTTGTGGAGCTTATGGTCTGCCTCTTGCTGCATTTGCCAAATCGTTGAATAAAAAAGCATTGCATTTAGGGGGGGGGGCTCAGCTACTTTTTGGAATTAAAGGAAAACGCTGGGAAGGCCGTTATCATGGAGATGATACGAGATTCACAGATTTGTTCAATGAATATTGGACTTATCCAAGTGATGCCGAACGGCCTCGGAATGCTCAAAAAGTAGAAGGAGCCTGTTACTGGTCATGAAAAGATTTGTTCACCCACATTACATTAATCTTTTGGGAATCACCATTTCTCGTTTGGTTTCGACAGCAATTTGTAGAATAAAGGCTGCGTGGTGGGGGGTAACGCTCGGTAAGGGAAATCAATTCAAAGGATGTACCATATTCCGTATGCTCCCAAACTCTCAAATAGTAATTGGAGACCATGCGTGTTTCAATTCGTCCCATTCTTCCAATCTGATTGGGGTATATACACCTTGTATAATTGCAACACTTTACCGTAATGCAGAGATAAAAATAGGAAACGACTGCGGATTTTCTGGTACAGTGGTAGCCGCAGCTCTAAAAATAGAAATAGGTAACCACGTAAGATGTGGTGCCAATACATTAATCACAGACACGGACTGGCATCAAGGAGATACACGTGTCGGTAATGATGCCCCCGTCATTATTTGTGACAACGTTTGGCTTGGCTACGGTGTCAAGGTGTTGAAAGGTGTGACAATCGGGGAAAATTCACTTATTGGAGCCGGGAGTATCGTGACTAAGGACATTCCTGCAAATGTAGTGGCTGCCGGAGTTCCGTGTAAAGTGATTAAACAAATCGACTATGCTGAATAATATAGTATTTTTAGGTTGTACCAATGGGTATGGATATTCTTTTTCTGCCTGTAATACAAAGGTGGAGTTCATGGCAAAAGGACTTTCCGAACAAGGAGACATTTGCTATATACATAACGGTTCGATTGGGAAAAAGGGTATTTCTGTACCGGAGTATACAAAGTTGGATGGAATCGGGACTGTCGTTGATTATCCCGCAAAAGGTGTATGGTATGTCAGCCCTTTCAGGAACAATGCTCGGTTGATATCCGATCTGAAAAGATGGTATCGCCCGGAAAGGATGAATTGGGTGATAGTAGAAGCTCCCTATCTTCCATTTTATTATTTGAATATTCTCGCTGCACGTAAAGCCGGCTATAGGGTAGCGGCCATTTCACACGAGTGGTTAGGTACTTTTTTAAATAAGAACCACTTGAAAAAATGGGGTAATCACTTATATTCTAGGGTATTTGGTTATAGCGTGGATGCGATATTACCTATCAGCGAATATATCATCCGAAGAATACAGAAATTCAGAAAGCCTTATCTGAAAATTCCTGTGGAAGCGGATTTTGCAGATTTTACAATTCCGACGAAAAAAGGGTCTTTTTTTCTGTATTGCGTTTCTGCTGAATACATAAGAGTAATTCGGACAGTGATAGATGGTTTCAGTGATTTTGCAAAGCAACATTCTGAGTATCATCTGATATTGGTACTTGCAGGAGGACAGGGCGCCATAGACGATGTCTGTCGTATGATAGAGGATATGAAACTGTCTAGACTGGTGGAAATCAGATATGGAATACCTTTCGATGAATTCATGTATCTCAACCGGACAGCATCAGGGCTGGTTGTTCCTCTTGATCCTGATTATGAGCAGGATAAGGCCAGGTTTAGTCAGAAAATTGCCGAATATCTGGCTTCTGGTACGGCGATTATTTCAAATGATGTAGGTGAGGTGAAAACTTATTTCAAGGATAAAGTCAACATCATACTAAATGAATACTCGTCTTCCGGCTTTTGCAGTTCCTTTGAATGGATTGCAACCAATCCGGACAAGTCAATTGAGATCGGCCTGAAAGGTTTCGAATTGGGGAGGGAACATTTTGATTACAGGTTATGCGGAAAACAGCTGCATGATTTTCTCTCTGACCGACACCTGTTCAGTGCCAGTTTGAACTCCTGACTGATCGGGTCGATTGGCATGTGAATGATGTTGTAAAAATAAATTGTAAAAATATGCGTTTATTGGGTTATTTTGTTAAGATGCGAGAAGGGATATCTTTTATCTGGGATAGTTTCCTTGCGTTCTGTTATAAACAGTGCCTGGGGAGCTGTGGCCATAATGTTCTCTTGAAACCATCCACATCGGTTTTCAAGGGACTGCATAATATTCACATTTCCGATAATGTGAGAATTGCCCGGTATGCTGTCATCTATTCAACTGAAGCCAAAGTGTTGATCGGTCCTAAAACGGAAATTGCTCCATATTTGAAAATCATATCGGGTAATCACAGGTTTGATAAAACAGGACATTTTATTTTTGATGGTGATTATGAAAAAAAGTCAGGTGATGATAAAGATGTGATTCTTGAAGGCGATCATTGGCTTGGAATCAATGTGACCATACTTTCCGGAGTGACCGTGGGGCGGGGAAGTATCATTGCCGCAGGAGCTGTACTAAACAAGTCTGTTCCACCTTATGCAATAGTGGGGGGGGTACCGGCAAAAGTCCTCAAATATCGATTTACCATTGATGAATGTCTTGAACACGAGTGCAGGCTATATCCAGCAGAGAAAAGATTGACGCGGGAACAGTTGGAACAATCCAGGCAAATACGGTAATGGAACGAGATTACAGCATTGATCTTCTTAAGTGTTTGGTCGCACTACTGATTACATGGTCTCACCTGGATCCCTTGCTCGGAAAATATGCTATGTTTGCTACGGGTGGTTCGTTTGGTGACTGTTTGTTTTTCTTTTGTTCTGGGTATACCCTGTTTCTCAGTCAAAAGAAAATGAGTTTTTTTAATTGGTATAAACGGCGCATTAACAGAATTTATCCGACAGTATTTGCTTGGGCATTAGTATGTGCGTGCTTTTTTCATAGTAATAGAAACATGGCGGAAATAGTTATTTCAGGCGGTGGATTTTTTGTCTCCTGTATTATGATTTTCTATTTATTATTCTATCCAATTAAGAAATATATCATAACGGATGCTATTACGATACAATCATGCCGTTATATCTGTTTCTTTGTTAGCGGGATATTAACGGTATCCTATATCGCTTTGTTTTTCTTCGTGAATGTGAATGATTCCGACATGATGTATCGATGGATTTGGAGCTTGTATTTTATACCTATGTTTATGGGGGGAGTGTTGGGAAAAATACAATTTGATCAAAGGGGAAATGGCTTAAACTATTCTGTATGGAAAATATGCGTTGGTTTATCTATGTCTGTTATGGGGTATTATATTTTGACATATATTACTAAAATGGATTATTTTCTGTTTTTGAAGCCACTTGTTATATTACCTCAGTTAGGTGTTACTTTGTTTTTTATTTGTTATGTCGGACTATTTATGCAGAGCGTCTCTATAACAATAAATTTAGTTATGTGTTTATTAGAATTATTGGAGGATTATGTCTGGAAATATATATCGTTCAGTCAATAATAATTCGCGAATTTGCGATGATGAAATATTTTCCTTTGAAAATATTGATAGTATTTATAATGGTAGTCTTTTTTGCGTATGTATTAAAATGTATAGGTCAAGTTTGGCGGCAGACTTTTAAAGATTCGGATTATGATTGGAAAGAAATACTAAATCCATGGTGATGGAGATTGGTATTTATGTTTAACTGATATACAATTAAAACAATATCCATAAGGTTATGGTCAAAGTTATGATGATTGGTACTTCCAAAAAATCGGGGGGGGGCATATCATCTGCGATAAGATTGATTAAAAAAATGCCGGTATGGGAAAAGTATTCTTGCTATTGGCTAGGTACGCAGATTCAACGAAATGTATTGTGGAAATTATGGTATGCCACGAAAGCTGCAATGATAACCCCGTTTCTGATGTGGAAATATGATATAATCCATTTTCACATGGTTCCGGGAACCACCTTGTTGATCCAATTGCCTGAGTTGCTTGTAGCTAGATTATACAGGAAAAAAATAATTATGGAAGTACATGTCGGCAATCAATTGGTACCCTATGCAGATGATATTTTTTTTAAATGGTGGTTTAGGCAAGCCGATCTTATATTGTTGCTTTCCCATAAATGGGAGCTCTTGTTTAAAGAAGCATATATGGATATACAGAAGCCTACCGATGTTCTTTATAATGCGTGTGAAATGATCCCACCCATTCCCTCGGAACAAAAAAAGAAGCTAATCATTTTTGCTGGTACAATAGATGATAACAAAGCTCCCGATCTATTGCTGAAAGCCTGGTCTTGTCTGAAAGATAAATATCCGGATTGGAGAGTTGTTTTTATGGGTAACGGAAATATAGACAAATACAAGCAAATGTCAGAAGAACTTGGTGTAGATGATCGTGTAGAATTTACAGATTACATTGTTGGAGATCGTAAATATCAACAATTTCATGATGCTTCTATTTATTGTATGTGTTCTTATGTAGAGGGGTTCCCAATGGTGGTACTGGAAGCATGGTCTTATAGCCTAGCGGTCATAACAACGCCCGTCGGAGGGTTGCCTGATGTGATAGAGGAAGGTAAGAATTGTTTAACATTTCCATTTGGAGAGTCTGATAAATTGGCAACTCAACTTGAACGACTGATTTGTGATGAACAACTCAGGAGAAACATCAGCAATTATGGATACAAATATGCTCAAGATCATTTTTCATTAAATGTTGTTAGTGCTCACCTGGAAAGAATTTATTCCAATTTATTAAAACACAAAAATATTGATTGTTTATGAAGATAGTTAATATTCTCGGTGGTCTTGGGAACCAGATGTTTCAGTATGCTTTGGCTTTGGCTATCAAACATCAATATGAATCGGTATCAGAAGTACGCATTGATCCACGTGCTTTTCGTGGTTACCCTATTCATAATGGTTATGAATTGGAACGGATCTTTAACGTGTCGATACCCGAAGCGACTGTTAGCGAAGTCATGAAGGTTGCTTATCCGTTCTTGAATTATCGGATTTGGCAGCTGTGCCGCTTGTTTCCTAAAAGAAGATCCATGAGATATGAATGGAAAAGTATGGCTTATGATGAACGGGTTTTGACCAATACCAAGGACGAGTATCTGATAGGTTACTGGCAGACAGAACGTTATTTTCAGGCTGTCCGTCGGGAAGTATTGAAAGCGTTCACCTTCCCGTCTTTTGAATCTGGTTCCCCAAACGAATCTTTAGGCAAAGAACTGCAACGAAGAAATTCCGTTGCATTACATATACGACGTGGGGATTACTTGAAGATTGGCAATACATCAGGAATTTGTACCATCGAGTATTATAAAAAGGCTATCTCTCATATAAAAGAAAAGATTATTCCCGAAGTGTATTCCGTCTTTTCCGATGACATTGACTGGTGTGTAGAGTGCTTGGGAGCAATTTTCGGCAATTCGGACGTAAGATATGTAAACTGGAATAAAGGGAGAGAGAGTTTTCGTGATATTCAGCTGATGAGTCTTTGCAAGCATAACATCATAGCCAACAGTTCGTTTTCCTGGTGGGGGGCGTGGCTTAATCAACATTCGGAGAAGATTGTGATCGCCCCGTCCCGGTGGATGAATTCTGAAGGGTGGTCTGAAATCATTCCAGACGGGTGGGAAACCATTCAGGTATAAGGTATCGGCTTATACGACAGATACCATGTGAAAACCGTTCAATCGACAGAAATATGATCAACGTCCTCATCAACGCATACGCTTGTAGTCCCCATTGGGGAAGCGAACCAGGCATGGCCTGGAACTGGATCTCATGCCTGGCCCAGCATTGTAATCTCTTTGTCATTACCGAGGGCGAGTGGAGGAAAGAGATAGAAGAAGCAGTCTCCATCCACCCTTATAGAGACCATATGCATTTCTATTATCATCCCGTTCCGGATAAAATCCGCAGAATGTGCTGGAACCAGGGTGACTGGAGATTCTATTGGTACTACCAAAAATGGCAGAAGAAGACACTGCAAATAGCTAGGCAGATTGTCTCCGAAAATCGGATAGACATTCTTCATCAGCTGAATATGATCGGTTTTCGTGAACCCGGCTATCTGTGGAAGATTGAGGGTGTTCCTTTTGTCTGGGGACCTATTGGAGGGATGGAGCTGATGCCTTTGTCTTTTCTGAAAGGAGTTTCCAAGTCGCAATATATAAAGGCCTGTGTGAAAAACTTAATCAACGACTGGCAGCGCAAGCACCATCCCCGGGTATTACAGGCACTCCACAGGGCATTCGCCCTAATTGCCGCGACCAAAGGATGCGCGGATGTGATTCAAGGATACCATCATCAGGATGTGGTCCTGATCAATGAAACGGGATGTAGCAAGAATGATTCTCCGGAGAATCTCCATGATTTTCATAAACCCGGGCTGGAATTGATGTGGGTGGGGAAATTTGATTCCCGGAAGCAACTGGGATTGGCTATTGCAACGATGGAGCAATTAAGGGACATTTCGGTAAAAATGCACATTGTAGGAGCCGGATCGGAGGCAGAATCCAGACATTATCAGAATATGGCATCGCAATCAGGCGTGGATTCTGAAATCGTCTGGCATGGCTTGCTGTCCAATCAGGAAGTCCAGGAGATGATGAGGAAGGCCGATCTGCTGCTTTTCACCAGCATCATGGAGGGGACTCCCCACGTGGTGCTGGAGGCCGTCAAGAACAATCTTCCCGTGTTATGCCTAAAGACCTGCGGACAAGGGGAAGTCGTGGATTCATCCATCGGTTGCACCATACCTTTGACGAATCCCAAAGACTGCGTGCGTGACTTCGCCGCACAAATCCGAAAGCTATACGACAACCGTGACTTGTTGCAGCAAATGTCCGATACCTGCTATCAAAAGCAAATAGAACTGTCATGGGAGAACAAGGCCTTACGGATGATGGAGGTGTACAAAATGGGGTTGTCCTATACAAAAAGTTTTCGATTTTAAGGGCGGATACAGTAAATGGAAGGATTTGGAATTCCTGCCTGCTCTACCCCCTGGGCAGGTGGGGGATGGCGGCTAGGAGGTTTTGGGTGTAGGGATGGGTGGGGGAGGTGAAGAGGGTGTCGGAGGGACCGTATTCGACGATAGTACCTTGGCGCATGACGGCGATGTTGTCGGAGATGTAGCGGACGACGGAGAGGTCGTGCGAGATGAAGATCATGGTGAGGTTCAGATCGCGCGCGAGGGTGGTGAGGAGGTTGAGGATTTGCGACTGGATGGAGACGTCGAGGGCGGAGACGGGTTCGTCGGCAATGATGAGTTTGGGCTCGGGGGCAAGGGCCCGGGCGATGGCGATGCGTTGGCGTTGGCCTCCGGAGAATTCATGCGGGTATTTTTGCATGTAGCGCGGGTCGAGGCCGACTTTTTCCATGAGGGCTGTGACGGCGTCGCGGAGTTGGGCTTTGCCGAGGGGACGGCGCTGGCGGATGGCTTCGGCAAGGGTGGAGTAGATGGTGTAGCGCGGGTTGAGGGAGGCGTAGGGATCCTGGAAGATCATCTGGAAGTCGAGCCGCCGCTTGCGGATGGTTTTGTTGGGCAGGGCGGTGAGGTTTTCTCCCTGTAGGATGACGGCTCCGGCGGTGGGGCGCTGGAGCTGCATGATGGTGCGCGAGAGGGTGGATTTGCCACAGCCGGATTCTCCGACGAGACCGAGGATTTCCCCTTGTTCGACGGCGAGGCTGACTCCGTTGACGGCGCAGACGGGAGGGGCGGCTTTGCCGGTGAGGAAGTTTTTTTTGCCGGGGAAGCGAACGTGGATGTCTTGTACTTCGAGGAAGGACATGGCGGCAGGGAGGGAACGGAAGGAGGTTAGGCTTCCGGAGAGGGGATATCCGGGGCATCCGGGGCGGGTTCCCAGCGGATGGAGAGGGTGGCGCGGGCGCAACCGTCGCTGCCGAGGATGGTGTGCCGGCTGGCGGGGACCGGGGCGGAGTCGTCGAGTTGCAGGAGGGAACGGAGGTCTTCGCCGGGGAGGGTTTCTTTGTTGAAGGCGATGAAGATTTCGGCGGGGCGTTTGCCGGCGATCCAGGAGTCGGGGATGGTGTCGAGCGCCCAGATGAGGTAAGCGGAGTTGTTGATGTGGCGGTTGAAGTCGACGAGGCTGCGTTCGGCATGGAAGTGCCGGGTGGGGATGGCGGTGTTGTCCGAGGGGACGGGGCAGGGGGCGGCATCAGACGCGGAGTCCGGGGTGTCGTCGGTTGTTTTGTTGGTTCCGTGGGATTTGAGGGAGAGTCGTTTTTCGTCGATGGGGACGAGGGGGGAGGGGGAGCCTTGCGGGACTTCGGGGAAGTGGGAGATGTGTTTTTTTAACGCGACGGGACGACGGCGGCGGGCGTCGATGAGAACCCACTGGCAGGTGGCTTCGATGAGGGGGGAACCGTCTGTGTCGCTGATGACGAATTCGCGGTAGGCGATGAGGGGGCTGGCGGGGTAGGTCCAGGTGGCGGCGTCGAGGGTTTGCTTCCACTCGGGGAGCCGGTGGATGCGGATGGCGAGGCGGAATTCGACCCAGGCGAGTCTGTGCCGGCAGCAGAATTGGTAACCGAAACCTTGGGATGAGGCGTGATCTTCGGCGATGTCCTGGAGCCACCGGAGGATGGCGGCGGGATGGAGGCGGCAGTCGGCTCCGCATTCGTCGGTGCGGACGCGCAGTTGCTGGGTGTATTTGTCCATGATGCGGGTGGGGGGGATGGGGCTTTGTGTTATGGCAGTCCCCAGGGGGTGCGGAGTTTCATGTATTCCCGTGAGGGGAGGAGGATGTAGACGGGGGTTTTGGCGGGATCGATCCAGCGGATGAGGGCCCGGAGGTTTTCTTCGGACATGGTGGTGCAACCGGCGGTGGGGATGGCTCCGTTACCGCGCCAGATATGAAAGAAGATGGAGGAGCCGGCGCCGGGGACGGGGCGTCCGGGCGTTTCGTCGGAGTTGTGGCGGATGAAGAGTTTGAGGCTGTGGTGGTAGTCGTTGAGCTTCATCTGCTGCTGGAGTTCCCAGGGGGTACTGGCCGGACGTTTGAGGATGATGTGCCGATTGTAATCCGGGGAGGCGGGGTCGTCTACCCAGAGGTCGGAGGGGGTGACGCGGCGATAGGTGAGGCTGCGGTGTTTGTCGGGGGTGCGCACGGTACCGTAGGCGTCGCCGAGGAGGAAGACTCCGGCGGGGGAGCGGAGGTCTCCTTCTTTTTTAGCGGTTTGCCCATGTCCGGGCATGGTGAGGCCGAGTCCCCAGACTGAGCCGTTTTTGCCAAGGCGGCCGTGGAATGGGCCTTTGACGAGGGTCCATTGGCCGCCGCGTTTTTCGAGGAGACTGAGCTGGACATGGGAGTCGTTCCAACCGTTGGTGGAGCCGACGATGGCCTGGCTGCAGTTGGCGGGCAGTGCGGAGGCGCGGGCGCTTCCGGTACCTAGTATCAGGGCGGTGCTGAGGAGGACAAGGGCGAACAGGCGTTTCATGGCCGGGATGGATGGGGGCGGGGAGGGGAGAGACGGCGCGTTTTTCAGGCGAGGGGGCGGCGGAGTTCTTCGACGGCTTCCTGCATGTCGTCGACGGTGATGTCGTGGGAGACGAAGGCTTGGCCTGCCTGGGAGAGGAGGATGAATTTGATGGAGCCGTTGCGGAATTTTTTGTCCTTGGCGATTTTTTCCATGATGGTCTCGGTGTCGAGTCCCTTGGGGAGGACGGTGGGGAGGTCCATGGCTCGGATGACGTTCATGATGGAACGTGCGTCCGCCGGAGGAAGGCCGGCTTTTTGAACGCTGAGGTGCAGGGCGGCGCGCATGCCGAGGGCGACGGCTTCACCGTGGAAGATTTCACCGTAGGGGAGGGAGGCTTCGATACCGTGGCCGATGGTGTGTCCGAAGTTGAGGAGGGCGCGTACGTCCCGGGTTTCCCGTTCGTCTTCTTCGACGATGCGGGCTTTGATGGCGACGTTGCGCGCGATGAGGTCGGGCAGGCGTTCGATGGTATTCAGAGAGAAGCCGATGGAGATTTCCGGGCCTATTTCGCGGAGTTCCGGGAGCATGGAGGCGTCCCGGATGGCGGCGTGCTTGATGACTTCGGCCATGCCTTCCGCGAGGGCGCGGGTGTCCATGGTGACGAGGGTGGTGGGGTCGATGACAACGACGGCGGGCTGGTGGAATGTGCCGATGAGGTTTTTACCTTCGGGGATGTTGACGGCTGTTTTGCCTCCGGTGGAGCTATCGGACTGGGCGACAATGGTCGTGGGGATCTGGATGAAGGGGATGCCGCGGTAGTAGATGGATGCGACGAAGCCGGCAAGGTCTCCGATGACGCCTCCGCCAAGGGCTGCGATGGAACTGCTGCGGTCATGCCCGGCGCGGACGAGTTCCGAACAGAGTTCCCGGACGCATTCCAGGCTCTTGGAAGACTCCCCGGCGGGAACGGTGTGCTGGCTGACGATGAAGCCGGTGCTTTCCAGGGAGGTCTTGACGCGATCGGCGTAGTACCCGGAGACGCGGGTTTCGGTGATGATGGCGATTTTGCCGGAGAGGCCGGCACGGAAGGCGAATTCCCCGACCCGGTCCAGGTTGCCGTTGTCGATGTGGATGTTGTAGGAGCGTTCTCCCAGGGATAGAGAAACTGTGGGCATGGCTTTCTTGTAACGCGAAGGTGTTACAAGGGCAAGCATGCTCCTTGTCTTTTACGAGGGGGGCCGCGAAAGGAATCTGCGGGTGGGTGGGGGATCAGGTCGCCCAGGCTGTTATTCGTCCCGGTCCGTCAGGTCACGGGCTTCCAGAATGGCTTGCCAGCGCTTGGCTACCCAGGGGCGGATGAGTCCGTAGAGGAGGTAGATGCAGAAGAGGATGGCCGGCATGACCCAGGGGAAGCAGAACAGGGCGATCCCGGCAAAGGCAAGGACGGCGATGGCCGTCATCGTACCTTTGGTGGTGAAGTTGATGTGCTTGAAGCTGGGGTACATGACGCGGCTCATCATGAGGATGGAGATGCCGACCATGATGATGGCGAGGAGGTATTTCCAGAATCCGAGGTCGATTTCCGTGCGGTACAGGTGGATGATGAGGTACATCGTGGAGACGATGGCTCCGGCGGCCATGGGTACGGGCAATCCGATGAAGTCGGACGTTTGTCCTTCCTTTTTGGGGGAGGCGGCCATGCAGTTGAACCGTGCGAGGCGCAGCCCGGCGCAGAGGAGGTAGAGGGCGGCAATGCCCCAGCCGATCCAGGGTTGCGGGATGCTGAAGAGGACGGCTTTGGAGAGGAGCAGGGCGGGTGCGATACCGAAGGAGACGATGTCGGCGAGGGAGTCGAATTCCCGGCCGAAGGGGCCTTCCTGGCCGCTCATGCGGGCTACGCGCCCGTCGAGGAGGTCGAAGATGCAGGAGGCGAAGATGAAGTAGGTGGCCTGCTGGTAGGATTCGTAGGCGGCCTGGAACTGGTAGGTGGAGTTCTGGGTGCCGGCGATCATCCCCTGGAGGATGGTCATGATGGCGAAGAATCCGCAGAGGAGGTTGCCCGCGGTGAAAAGATTCGGCAGGAGGGGAATCTTGGGCTCGTCCGGTACGATGGGCTTTTGCATGGCTTCAGAAGGTTTTTGATAGGCGGGAAGGGGTGCTTTCCCCGGGAGGGAAGAGTTTGCCCCTCCCGCAGAGGAGGTGGTGCTGTTAGAGAACCATGGCCTTGGCGGCGGCATCGGCAAGGGTTTGACGGGCTGTCCTGTCTGGAGCCGATCCGCGAGCCTGGTCTGCTCGTCCTCCTCCTTTGCCGCCGGCCATGGCAGCCAGGGCTTGGAGGAGTTTGCCGGCCTGGAGGCCTTTCTCTTGTGCTATCGTGCCGCAATAGGAGCCCAATAGCAAGGTGGAATCATCATCAATGATGATGAAGGCGGCGCCGGGATATTGTCTTTTTTTGAGGCCGTTGAGAAGTTCCTGAAGCATTTCTCCCGACCCGGTTTCGGATATGACGATCGTGTCCGTGTGGGAGGAGAGGAGTTCGTTGAGGAGTTTGTCTGCATGGCCGGCGGCGGCGGCGGCGTGGGCTTTCTTGACTTTTTTCTCAGCGTCGAGGGCGATTTCCTTCATGTGTTCGACAGCCTGGGCGAACTGGTCGAGGCGGAGGTTGATTTCGTCGATGTCGCGGGAGGCCAGGGCCTTCATGGCGGGTCTGTCGTCGAGCTTGGGTAGTGCAAACTGTTCGAGGCCCATGTCGGCAAGCTTGCCGTTGGCTTCTATGGTTTTTTCGTAGAAGGTGTAGAATTCCCGTGCTTTGGCGGCGACGTGTTCCTTGATGGCGGCGACGGCGGCATCTCCTGTCATGGCTTCGATGCGCCGTACTCCGGAGGCGATGGCACCTTCGCTTTTGATTTTGAAGAGGCCGATGTTTTTGGTGTTGTCGATGTGGGTTCCGCCGCAGAATTCCATGCTGATGCCGTTGAGTGCGTCTTCTTCCCCGCCGACTTGAATGACGCGGACAACGTCGCCGTATTTGTCGCCGAAGAACTGGGTAATGGCCTTGTTGTTCTTGACGTCGGAGTAGGCGTGTTCCGTACCATGGACGGTGAGTCCGGAGGAGATCCAGCCGTTGACGCGGGCTTCGATGGCCTTGATTTGATCGTGTGTGAGCGCGGCGCTGTTGAAGTCGAAGCGAAGGCGTTCTTCCGAGACGAAGGACCCCTGCTGGGCTGCATCCGTGCTGACGATTTCATGCAGAGCCTTGTGTAGAAGGTGCGTGGCCGTATGATTGGCCTCGATTTTCCGGCGGCGTTCCGTATCGAGAATGAGGCGTACTTGGTCTCCTTCCTTCAGGTCGAGATCCGGTGTTTTGTCGATGACGTGGGCGCGGGCCTGTCCGATTTGCTGGACGGCGAGGACGGGGTGGCTGTCGCCTCCGATGACGATGAGGCCGGTATCGGAAACCTGGCCCCCCATTTCAGCGTAGAACGGGCTTTTGTCGGTGATGACGAAGAGGGTGTTGTCCTGCGGGACGATCCGGGTGACGGTGGCTGTGCATTCGTCGCAGCCATAGCCGATGAAGTCGGTGACGGCATCCGTCTTGAGATCGAGAGCCCGGACGATTTCGTTTTTGCGTGCGGCGCGAGCACGTTCGCGCTGTTCTTGCATGAGCTGGTCGAAGCGGGCGCTGTCGAGGGCCAGGCCTCGTTCTTCAGCGATGAGAGCCGTGAGGTCGATCGGGAAACCGAAGGTGTCGTAAAGCTTGAAGGCGAAGTCTCCGCTGATTTTGCCGGACGTGGCGGCTTCGGCTTCGAAGAGTTCCAATCCGCGGTCCAGCGTTTCGTTGAAGCTGGTTTCTTCGCGCAGGAGGACATCTTTAATTGTGTCGCGACGGGTATTGAGCTCCGGGAATGTGGTCCCGAAAGATTCCACGAGTGTGTCTACGAGCTCAGCCAGGAAGGGGCGGGTGAATCCGAGCGTTCGTCCATACCGGACGGCGCGGCGGAGGATGCGGCGGAGGACGTAGTTGCGGCCGTTGTTGCCGGGAAGGATGCCGTCGGCAATGGAGAAACTGAGGGTGCGGATGTGGTCGGCGATGACTCGGAAGGCGATAGCTTCCTTGAGCGTATCGTCCATTTGCTGACCTTTGCCGGCGCCGGAGGGGTAAACGTCCGTGTAGGTTTTGCCGGAAAGGCGTTCGATCGCGTCGAACAGGGGACGGAATACGTCTGTGGCGTAATTGGAGATACGGCGGGAAAAATCTTTGAAGCCGTCCGTGCACTGGATAATGGAACAGGCGCGTTCGAAGCCCATGCCGGTGTCGATGTGGCGGGCGGGGAGGTCGCGGAAGGTACCGTCGCTTTCAGCGTTGTACTGGATGAAGACGAGGTTCCAGATTTCGATGCACTTGTCGGAGTCACCGTTGACGAGTTTGCCCATCGTGTCTCCCTGTGGAGTGAGATCGACATGCAGTTCGGAGCAGGGACCGCAGGGGCCGGTTTCCCCCATCATCCAGAAGTTGTCTTTGACATTGCCGTTGACGATGTGCACATCCGGGTCGAGACCGCGGGCGCGGAAGAGTTCCGCCCAGACATCCCAGGCCTCCTGGTCGAATTCTCCGGGATCGTTTTTACTTTTGTCCGGGCAATATACGGTGGCATAGAGGCGTTCTGCGGGGAAGCCCCAGCGTTCTACGACGAGTTCCCAACTCCAGTGGATGGCTTCTTTTTTGAAGTAGTCGCCGAAGGACCAGTTGCCGAGCATTTCAAAGAAGGTGTGGTGGTACGTGTCATAGCCGACATCTTCCAGGTCGTTGTGTTTTCCTCCGGCACGGATGCATTTCTGGGTATCCGTCGCACGGGCGGGATTCCACGGAGGAGTCCATACGCCGAGGAAGTAGGGGACGAACTGGTTCATTCCCGCGTTGGTGAATAGCAAACCGGGACTCTGCGGCATCAGGGAGGCAGAAGGGACGATCGTGTGTTGTTTTTCCTGGAAGAAATTGAGGAAGCTTTGACGTATTTCGGCTGCGGTCATCATGGCGGGGTGAAAATTGGCTGCGCGATTATGCCTGTATCGTGATGATAGTAAATCGCAAATTCTGTGTATACCTTGCCGTTGGGGGAGAAAGGTTGCGTCGCGGCCGTTCTTTGAACGGGAGGGTTTATGAGGATCAGTGGTTGTTTTTCCCGGCTAAATCATAGTCGAAGAAGGGGCACCAGTTGTCAAGGCGGTGGTTTTCCCCATCTATGGTTGCTGTTATCGTGTTGCCCTGGGAGTCCCGCAGACAACCCCGGGCACCTGTCCGGGGCCCGGAGGGAAGTTTGGCATTCAGAGTCATGCCATATCTGATATGTGCTTTGGACGGGTTGTCCGCAGTCGTGATACAGATGACGCCGGGGCTGGTTACTTCTACGGAAGAAATTGTTTTTTCCGTGCCGTCTTCGCCGATGAGGGAGAATCCGTAGTTGCCGGGATCGGAAATGGCTTCGGTATCCAGGACGAGAGGTGCAACAGGAGTATGGAATTTCACGTAAATCGCCCACTGCGTACCGCGTTTGACGATTTTATGGGAGACAGGGTGGATAGGAAGCCATTTTTTCCCGTCGGCCAGCACTTGTTTCATGACGTATCCGATATGGGCTCCGTACAACTTGGACATGGGCGCCGTCAAGTGAACTCCGTCGCTGTATGTCAGATGGTACATGGGGGTTGTCATGATGTAGCGGCTCTCCGGATCCAGTGCCAGTTCAAGTTGTGCAATGGCGATTGTCGCGTAGTCGGTCGGGTTTTGGGCATGGTAGTTCAAATGGGAACCGACCTGATAGCCGAAGCAGTATAAATCGTTCTTTTGTCCGGTGATCTTTTTGGCGTCTTGGTTGAGATCCCGGATCAGGGTGGTCATCTGTTGTTTGTACCAATCCTTTTCCTTTTTATCCTGCTGGTCCGTTTCTCCTTGCGTCCAGATAAAACCGGGCATGGAGAAGGTCTTCTTTTCCATGCCGGCAAGTTTCTTACCTTGCTCCAGGTCATCCAGAATATTTTGATAGGGGCCTGTGCCCTTGACGAGTGCCGTGATGCTGACTCCGCCGATTCCGTTGGCTGCACCGAGAATCTGAGTTTTTCCTGCCAATGGAGAGTTGCTGGTTTTGAGAAAACGAATGAAAAATTCTGCGGCGCCGGAGACGGGCGTTTCTCCTCTGGGGCCGTTGGGAGGCGAAGTACTTTCTACCAGAGGCACGAAGCGGCTTTTGTCGTTACCGGTTTCGTAGGGGCGAACGCCGCCTGCGAACATGATGTTCTTAAACGGTTGCTCTGTTGAAACGACAGGATTGGCCGTCCAACCGACAGAGAGAGATTGTCCGACGGATGGAATGTAATTAATGTCGGTTAGCGGTGTTGGGGCGGACTGGGCATGGTGGGAAAATCCCATCATTGCCAGAAGAGCCAGGGAGGAAAAATAACGCGGGAATCTTGCGAAATTCATGATATCTGAGGATTAATGAGAAAAGGCACTGCAAAAACCCGAGGATTTTTGCAGTGCCGGAGAGAGGAGATGCATTATAGGCGGAAGAATTACTTCTTCCAGGAGTAAACGTTGTCTTCCGTGAATTCGGGTTCGAGGATCTTATGGTCAAGCTGGCTGCCCGTGCCGTCGGGTCCGGTACCGTACACGATCACGCGAGAGAAGATCGGGCGTTCTTTCTTGCTGGTCGGATCCTGGATTTCTTCGTCTCCGTCGGCATCAAGCACGACATAGTAGGGTTTGCCCCATGGATCGTACAGTCCTGCATCTCTGCCGTTCATGAAAATGCCGCCTTTCGGATTGTCGACTATGGCTCCGCTGACGTATTTTTTACGGGTACGGTTGACGCGGTCCAATTCGGGGCCTTTCTCGCGGTCGATCAGGATGGTGATCAGGCGGGAGGGATCCTCGACGCTTGTCGTGATGCATTTGTCCTTGTCCATGCGCACGACGGAATCGACCGGCAGTACGCCCTGATGGTCGGCGATAAAATTGTTGATGGCCAGAGCAAGGTCGGCGCAATCTTTTTGGGACTGGCGTTCGCGAGCTGTATTCATCGCCTTCTGAGCGGTGACGAATGCAACACCGGCCAAGGCGACGATGATGGAAATGACAACCAGCAATTCAACGAGGGTGAATCCTTTCCTGCGCAGTGATATGGGGGAGAGTTTCATATTTCTATCAAGAGTAATCAATTTGGCTTTCAGAGCAAGACGAAAGGCTTATCGGAACAAATTTTATTGATCCTCCTTTTCGAAGAGATTTCTGACGACGGCGAAGTCCACCCACTGTTTGTCCCGGTCGACTTTGACGGGGATGACCGGCAGGATGCGTCCTGGCTGGAGGGAACTTCCTTTCGAGTGTGACCAACGGTCTGCAAAACTCTCGTATCTCCAGTTGCCTTTGGGGAAGGAGTCCGGCTTGACAAGCCCCTTGATCTGCAGGCGGGGGATTTCCACGAGGAGTCCGAAATGGCGTACTTCCGAAATGATGGCCCTGTGGACTTCGGGAGTTTGGGCGTGAGTCTGTTCTTCCAGCCATTCCATGAGCTTGATCATGTTGGATTCCTTTTCGGCCGAGGCAGAGACGCGTTCCGTGTCGGAAATATGATCCGCGATTTCCTGGAGCCTGGCAACGGAACCGGCTCCGCGTGAGGCATTGGCGGGAGGGTTATCAAGCAAGGCGTTCAGGGAACGATGGACAACCAGGTCGGCGTACCGGCGAATGGGGCTGGTGAAATGGCAGTAATTGGTCTTGGAAAGTCCGTAGTGTCCCAGAGGCGATGTGTCGTATCGGGCCCTCATCAAGCTTTTGAGCAGGGATATTTTCATGATTTGCTCGTCGGGAGATCCCTTGATGGAGGCTAGCAGGGTCATCAGGTTTTTCTTATTCGTCAGATCATGAACCGTGTGCCCGTAGACTTTGCAGAGTTCACCGAAAGCATTGAGCTTGGCTTCGTCCGGATCCTCATGGACACGGTAGATCGTGGGACGGTTTTTGTTTTTCAGAGCTTCGGCTACGGCTTCGTTGGCTGCCAGCATGCATTCTTCAATCATCTGGTGGCTTTCGTCATATTCTTCCGAGACGATTTTGACGGCTTTACCCTGGGTATCCAGCAGAACGCGTACTTCGGGGAAATCCAGATCCAGAGCTCCGTTTGCAAAACGCTTGCGGCGGAGCAGGGAAGCAAGATCCCATGCGTCCTTCAGCATGCGGCTTAAATCGTCTTTTCCCTTGCCGTTCATGAGTTGATAGGCTTCGGGGTAGGTCATTTGCCGTTCGTTGCGGATATAGGCGTCCGCGAATTTCGTTTTAATACGTTCTCCCTTGGTGTTGAAGCGCATGACGCAGACCTTGGTCAGGCGGATGACGCCTGCTCTAAGACTGCACAAATCATCGCACAGGCGTGGGGGGAGCATGGGAATAACCCTGTCGGGGAGGTAGGTGGAGTTTCCTCTCTTCATGGCCTCTTCGTCCAAAGGGGAACCGATGGCAACGTAATGGGAAACGTCTGCGATGTGGACGGCTAGTTCCCATCCGTCTGCATCGCGGGTGACGTGGATGGCATCGTCGAAGTCGCGGGCTCCTTCGGGGTCAATAGTCATGACGGGGCGGTCCGTCCAGTCTTCTCTCCGAGCCAGTTCCTGTTGGTCGAGATCTTCAGTCAGTTCCTCGGTATTGCGGATGACATCCTGCGGGAACTGGCGAGGGAGCTGGTATTTGCGGATGACGGCTTCCATATCCACATGAGGGTCTTTCGGATAGCCCAGAACCTCCAGAACGGTACCGCGGGACGGAATTCTGCCTTCTCCCCATGAGACGGGTGAAACTGTAACCAGCATGCCGGATTCGATGGCCTGTTTCGGTTTCTCCGTCAACTCAATGTATTCCGGTGACGAGATGCCGTCTCCGAAGACCTTGCCGAAGGAGCGGGTCGGCCTGAAGTTTCCCACCCAGACCTGTGTCCTGCGTGCCAGGATATTCTCGACGCGGACTTTGATCTGGAATTCTTCCAGGCTGGAGGGACGTCCCTTGCGATGTTTTTTCCATCCTTTGGGGAGGGAACGCTGCAGGGAAACTGCGACACGGTCTCCGTCCATGGCCGTATTCAAACGATTGGGCTGGATGATGATTTCCGGGATGGATTCCGTATCCCATCCGTATTCACGGGCAACGGCATCGCCCTTGTCGGGGATGAAGAGGCATTTTCCGGATTTTAAGCGCCTGATACGTCCGGTGACCAGATCATGGTTGACGACTTTCAGGGCAAAACGGCCTTTTTTCAGACGGACGACAGAATGGTCTCGCTCCAATTCGTCCATGAGGATGCGGAGAGATGATCTGTCACTGCCTTGCAAGTCCAGCTTCCGGGATAATTCCGATTTATTGAGCGGTTCATAGTCCGCTCGCCCCATTAGTTCGAGCACTTGTGCCCGGAGGTTTCCGTTCATACGAAACCTAGATTAGCACAAAAGCCGGAAACCGCCACGTAATTTTCCCGGACATAACGAGGAGATTCCCGGAAAGAAAATATGTCCGGGGAGGAGGCGAAGGCAATTATTCTTCGTCCCGGCCTTTGGCTGCGAGTTCCTGTCTGGAATTGGGCAGGGGCATGCTATTGACATCACCCCATTTTCCGCGTTCGATCATTTTCATGAGTCCGGTAACGTGCGATGTCCACTTGCTGCTGACGTTGGGAGCGTATCGACGGCTGATCCTGGCAATACTGACAAGCCCCTTTTGTTGATACACTTTGAGGATGTATCCGAGGGAGTCGATGCTTTCGTCAATGTCGTGGAAGCGTTTCAGTCCACGACCGTCCATAATGCCGGCCACATTGTTTTTTTTGCGGTAGGCATTGGATTTCCCATGGTTGGTTTCAAATCTGATGATAGCTTCCATCAGGACCGGATCCACCGCGTATTTGTTTGCGGTTTCGTGGATGGCGGGACGAATATCAGTAATCGCATCAGCAAAACAGAATGTCGTCAGAAATACGCATAAAGCTATGATTCTGAAAGGCATGGCCGGGCTTGTATGAAAATTGGTGACGCATAACAAGCTTTTTTTTTGAAATGGGCCGGGACAGACTCCCGTAAATTCCGTACTTTGCAACTCGTAGAAGAGCAATCTATGCCCAGGAAAAACGCATTCGAGATTCCCCTCATGAAAACCAAATTGACACCCCTTATCCTTGTAACGACCGCCCTTGGCATGGCCCATGGCCAGGAGGGGCAATTTCCCTCCGTTTACCCGGCTCCCGTTTCTGGGCAGCGTCTCTCTCCTCCTATTGCTGCGGCTCCTTCTTTGAATGGTGCCAAAGTGTATGGAGCAAGGCCGGGATCCGAGATGTTGTATAAGGTTGCCGTTTCCGGAGAACGTCCCATGAAAATTGTAGCTCATGGATTGCCTAATGGATTGAAAATAAGCGAATCCGGTGTAATATCCGGAAGGGTGGCGCGAGCGGGGTCCTATCCTGTCCGTATTGTAGCTGAGAATGCTGCCGGGCGTACTGAAGGTACGGTGACTATTAAGGTCGGGGAAGACCTTTGTCTGACTCCTCCTATGGGATGGAATAGCTGGTATTCATACAGTGAAGCGGTTAGCCAGGATGCCATTGAAAAAGTAGCCCGGTTGTTCCATGATAAGGGGCTTGTTGAACACGGTTGGAGTTATGTGAATATCGACGACTGCTGGCAAGGTCGGCGAGGGGGGGATTTGTTTGCGATCCAACCCAATAAAAAATTCCGTGACATGAAGGCCATGTGCGACACTTTGCATGGTTTGGGTCTGAAAGTCGGCATCTATTCTTCCCCGTGGATGGGTACTTATGCCGGATTTACCGGAGGGAGCGCTCCCAACGCCAAGGCGGACTTTACGGGACTTGCCCTTCCGGAGAAAGACTGGTTGCAGGAAGGACAGATCTTTGGTCGTTATCCCGGTTTGCACAAGCAAAAGGTGGATCGTGTGGGACCGGTATGGATGTTCGACAAAGATGCCAAACAGTGGGCCCGATGGGGATTCGATTACGTAAAAGTAGACTGGAATCCCAACGACGTGCCGACAACGAAACGTATCGACAAGGATCTGAGAGCTTCCGGGCGCGACATTGTCCTGAGTCTTTCCAATGCCGCTCCGTTTGAAAACATGGAAGGACTTAGCGTTCACTCCAACCTCTGGAGGACGACCGGTGATATCCAGGACAATTGGGGGAGTATTTCCCGGATTGGTTTTTCCCAGGACAAGTGGCAGAAATATACGCGACCCGGCCATTGGAATGATCCGGACATGCTCCAGATTGGGAAAATCGGTCAGCCCAACCGCCCCAATGTGACGTTTAAACAAACGGGACTGACTCCCGATGAGGAATATTTGCAGGTGTCTCTGTGGTGCCTTTTGTCCGCACCTCTTATTATATCGTGCGATCTGGAGAACATCGACGACTTCACGATGGGCTTGTTGACGAACGACGAAGTCATTGCCGTCAACCAGGATGTTGCAGCCAAGCCGGCTGTAAAAGCATGGAGCGAAGGGCCGTTTCAGGTATGGACGAAGGAATTGTCTGATGGCTCGCTGGCCGCCGGATTTTTCAACACTGGCAACGAGAAGGCCAACTGCACCGTCGATCTGGAAGCTCTGGGTATGAAAGGCCCACAACAGATTCGCGACCTGTGGAAGCGCCAGGATGTTGGCTCTGCCCAAGGGAAGATTACGGTGGAAATCAATCCTCACGGAGTAACTCTGTTCCGTATGACCCCGGTTCAACAATAATGTTATAAGGATCTAGAACAATCACGAATAGAAAAACTGGCTATTTACGGAACGCGTAGGTAGCCAGTTTTTCGTATATGATCTTTGAGTTATCCTTAACGGATAGCAAGGAAGACTCTGATGCTTATTTCTGAAGCAATTCACACACAGCTTCGATTGCAGATTTCTCGTATGTTTTATCCTTTTTCATGATAAGGGTGAGGGCGGTTTCTCCATTTTTATTTTCTGCTTTGGTATCGGCACCCTTGCTGATTAACTGCTCAATAACTGAACGGTAATTTTTGTGTGAGTAGTGGGTGTTTGACCAGGTTTGCGCAGCCCACAGGAGTGCTGTTTCTCCATTGTTGCCCTTGATGTTGACATTGGCGCCGTTATCCAGCAGGAGCTTGACGATATCGGCGTTGCCGTTGTTGGCTGCCGACATGAGCGGAGTTTCTCCATCTACCGTGTCTTTCTCATTTACGGAGACTCTGGGGATAATGATGGCATCGCGGACGATATCGATGTTTCTGCCCTTGGCCGCCCATCGCAAGACGGAGCGTCCTTTTTGATCTTTGGCGGACAGGTTTTTGCTGGCTTTCCGTACAAGATCATAGATGTCCTTATTACCCTTATAAGCAGCAATCATCAGAGGAGTCAACCCGTTGTTATCGACATCGTCAGCCTTGGCTCCTTGTTCCAGGAAGAGTTTGACCAGGCTCGTCCTGCCCTCGTAGATGGCTAACATCAACGGGGTTTCCTGACTATGGTTGCGTGTGTCTAGTTCTAATCCATTCTTGATGAGGAGTTCGGCAAGGCCTGCCGTCGCATGACGGATGGTCATCTTGAGGAGTTTATCCTGCTTGATAGATGTGGGGCTGATGCCTTTGTCGATGATGATCTGGGCAATGTCCTTGCTGTCGCTACTGATTGCGGCGGACAAACTGTCCGCTGTAAAGACGGCACCTTTTCTCAGGAGCATTTTGACGGTGTCCAGATTACCGGATTTAATAACAATATCGATGGGGGGGGGCGTCCCATAGAATGATTGGACTTCCCTGACCGGGTTGGCTCCATGTTGCATCATGAGCTCGACCAATTCTGGGTGACCATTATTCAGTGCAAGGCTCCAGAGCTTGTCGTTGACGGTAGCCCCGTGTTCAATGGCCAGCCTGGCGAGGGGAAGATCGGTCTCATTAATAGCTATCTGAAGAATATTGGTGGATGATTCGACATTGGGATTAGCTTTCAACAATTTTGCGACGATCACCATGTGCTTGTTGCCGTACGCCAAAGTGATCGGGGAACGTCTTCCCCATGTGTTGTCCACTTGGGCTCCGGCTTGAATAAGTTGTACGACGATGTCCAATTTGCCGCCTTCCGCTGCCCATGCGAGGGCTGTTTGCCCGATTTTATCTTTATCATCGATTTTGGCTCCCTGTTTCAGTAGTAAGTCGACGATATTCTTATGCCCCATCCACGCGGCACCCATCAGAGGCGTTCTGCCTTGCTTGTCCGTGGCATTGAGGTCGGCCTTGGCATTGACTAGTTCCGTGACGGCGGCCAGTGAACCCTTTCTGGCAGCGATGCGCAGAGGCGTTTTTTGACTTTGATCACGTATGTCTACGGAGGCACCGTGGTTGACGAGGTATCGGATGAGCTTGGATGCACCTTTGTCAGCAGCAGCACAGAGCAGGGGGATGTCGTATTTGGATCCGACGAGAAGGAAATCAATATTATCGATCGTATCGGCTTTCTGAGTAGCCTTTGCCATCGAAATCCAGAATTCCTTGTCGGAGGCTTCTTGAGCCTCGTTGGCTTTCTTTTGAAACAGAGCTGTATAATTGTCAAGAGTGCGATCCTGGGTGTAGTACCAGACGCCAGCTCCAATACAGAGGCAGAGAAGAGGGATGGCAAGCAACTTGAGCGACTTTTTCTTCTTCGGCTTGCCACTCACTGTAAAGCACTCGGCCTGTCGGAGGAGTTTATAGGGCAGATACCCCGTCATGTGTTCACTACGGCAGGGTGTTGTATCGCCGATTTTCCCTTCCTTGACGAGGAGTTGAATGTGCGCGTAGCTGAAGGGGCCATATTCCTGATCCCGAAGGATGACATAAAACTGTTGCATGGTCGTAGACATGTAAAATGTTAATATAGATTAGCTGATATTACTTTTTCAAGCGTTTTTCGATCTGACTCCACGATTGATCCAGAGGAGAGCAGACAGGGGTTTTGTCTGTGATTTGCTTTTGTTCGAGCATCTGGCTCAGATCCTCCGTAGTGAAGGGGCCAGAGATGATATCGTCAAACTGGATATACAATTCTTGAGCATTGTATGCATACGCGCTCTCCGTACTCTGGACTCCGACAATGCTTTGAACTTTTTTCCGGGAAGAAAAAAGTGTGCCCGCTCCCACAAGAAAAAGGAGGGCTCCCACCACCATGAGAGGAATGCGCAGGGGAGCCAATGGTGATGGCACTGTACCATGTAAGCGGACGATGGGATACCAGATCTTGTCGTAAGAAATAGATTCATTACCAAGCAGCTTTGCGTTTTCGGTAGGCTGAAATACGGAAAGCCCGGTATTGTAGGGGAGCACACAGATGAGTTCTTTGACTTTCGATAGATCAATGGGCTGTGTAAATGGAAAGAAAATAGTGCCGAACTGAGCTTTCAAAAAGTTGGTTGTTCCCAAGTCACTCATGGATTGGCTTCCATTGATTTCCAGTGTAAGCTTATTCTTCTCGTCTTCCGGTTTGATATTGTTGTCATCTCGGCAAAGCAGAGTGACAGAGGTTAGTGAAAAATTTCTGATATCCGTTCCTTCAGGAAATAGATCAGCCAAGGTAATGATAAAGGGGAGTTCTGCCTTGATATTGAATCGATCTGCTCGGACAGAAAACTTTTGGTCATCAACATCTTGTCGGGCTTGCCCATTCAATGTGGCAAAGGCAGACACGGAGGATCCGTTGGAAACAGATATTTTTGTATCCAGACAGGCATTGATTCTCTCTGGAAATAACAAGACTCCGCCTCCAATGAGGCTGCCCGCGATAATAAGAATGAAGGATAGACTCTTTTTCATGGATTTCTATTTTTTGACGGTCGTGCGTATCATGTAGTGGAAGAGATACGTTTTTTTTGAATAATTTTTTAATTTATTATCAGTTGATATAGTTGATAATTGATTTTCAGATTAATAAATTTGAGAAATATCGAATATGCCACTCCCTGAGTCTAAATATATCTGCTGTTCTGTTGGTTAAAAAATAATCCGTCTACCGTAATTTTCTATTTGGCGGATTAATTCGTATGAATTAATGTCGATTATGTTAGTTTTTTCTGATTTGATTTCACTTAAAAAACTAAAGGCGAGATATTTGCCGTCATGCGAAATTTTGTGGCACTAAATATTTGTTTTTGATTTAACAAATGGTTGAACCAGTTGTCGTATCAATAACGCTGGCATCGGAATCAAGTATCGTCGCAAAAAATTTCCCATCAGTCGAAAATTGTCCATACTATCCACTTGGACGAATAACAGGATTTGGAGGTAAGTGAAATTTTGGCTTTTGGAATGAGGATGGATCTAAATTTTCAGGAGTTGTTAGTATAATAATTTTTTTTTTTGCTCAACTACCCACTTTTGATCCTCTTGACTGAAATATTTGAGACGAGTTTTTTCTCTCCGCCAATATCTATTGTAATTGTTTCTCCATCAACGGAAATCATTTTTCCTTTAATGGTTTTCGTTCCTTCTGCCGATTTCCACACGCGGACTTCTTCACTCGCAAAATTGAGGAAACACTAGTCATTAAAAAATGATAAATATGGTATATTTTGTGTCAAGATTTAATAACATTGTTACCGATTATGCTGATATGTTTCCTTGTACATTTCCTGAGGTAGAGCGATGAAAGGTTGATAGAAGAGGGGTACTCAGTGGCCGTCTTCTGATGGGGTGCGTTTTTTGTCTTTCACATGGAGCGGATTTACGGCACAAATCGTTTCGTTATGTGGAAAGGCCGATTTTCTCAACCCACCGCCGATTTAGTTCTCCGCTATGGAGAATCCGTATCCTATGATTGGAGATTGTACAGGCATGATATTGCCGGATCCATTGCTCATGCCCGAGCCCAGTTGGAGGCCGGATTGCTGACGGAGGATGAATTTGCCGCGATTCAATCCGGGCTGGAAGGGATTTTGTCTGATATCGAAGCGGGTCATTTTACGTGGAGCCAGGAGCTTGAAGATGTTCACATGAACATTGAGAGCGAGTTGACCCGCCGCATCGGAGCTCCCGGCGCCAAGCTGCATACCGCCCGTTCCCGCAATGATCAGGTTGCCACGGATACGCGCCTTTACTGTCGCGATGCCGTAACGTCCGTTATCGGCAAGGTACGCGGCTTGCAACGGGCTCTGCTGGCCAAAGCCCGTGAATATGCCGATGACATGATGCCCGGCTATACCCATCTTCAGCGTGCCCAGCCCGTTACATTTGGTCACCATTTGCTTGCCTATGTAGAAATGTTTGACCGCGATGTGGAACGTCTGGAGTCCTGCCGTGAACGCCTGAATGTTTCCCCTCTCGGTTCCGGTGCTATTGCCGGATCGACGATCTGCCTTGACCGTGAATCGATTGCTCAGGAGCTCGGCTTTAACGGCGTGACCCAAAATTCCATGGATGCCATTGCCGACAGGGACTATATCATGGAATTCCTTTTTGACTTGGCCCTAATCGGCACGCATCTATCCCGCATGAGCGAGGATATGATCCTCTGGTGTTCGTCCGAGTTCGGCTTCATTACCTTGGATGATGCCCATACGACCGGCTCTTCCCTCATGCCGCAGAAAAAGAATCCTGATGTGTGTGAACTGACTCGCGGTAAAACGGGACGCCTCTACGGGAACCTGACCTCTGTCATGGTGGCCGTCAAGGGGCTTCCTCTGACGTATAACCGGGACCTGCAGGAAGACAAGGAACCCCTTTTCGATTCGATCGATACGGTAGAACTGGCCTTGGACGTCAACGCCGAAATGGTCTCCGGACTCATCTTCAACCGTGAACGTGCCATGCAGGCTGCTTCCGATCCGATGCTGCTGGCAACCGATTTGGCCGACTACCTTGTCCGCAAGGGAGTGCCTTTTCGTCAAGCCCACGAATTGGTCGGCAAAGCCGTGGCCATGAGCGTTGCTTCCGGAACGCCCCTGAACCGGTTGACCGACGAACAGTTCGCGTCCATTTCCGAAGCGTATGGAACCGATGCCCGCGATGTCTTCCAATTGGAGCGTGCCTTTTCCCTGAGAAAGAACCCGGGAGCTCCCAATCCTGAGCATACGGCACGCAGGATTGCTTATTGGGAACAGAAATTTGCCTGAGCATCGAATTTTTTCGGTTTCCTCCCGGATTTATGACTTGAAGGAAATGCGGGGGCGGTCTAATTTGCCGCCTCCGCGTTTTTTTTACTTTTTCCTGCAATGCTTAAGCCTGTTATTCTCTCCTGTCTCAAGACCTATGACAAGAAGACGTTTCTTGCCGATCTTTTTGCCGGTCTGACCGTTGGCGTTGTCGCACTGCCCCTGGCGATGGCATTCGCCATTGCTTGCGGCATGGACCCTGCCAAGGGTTTGATTACTGCCATTGTCGCGGGGTTCCTGATTTCCCTGTTCGGGGGAAGCCGTTTCCAGATTGGCGGGCCTACGGGCGCCTTTGTCGTCATCATCATGGGAATTGTAGCCAGTTACGGAGTTGGCGGGTTGCTGATCTGCACGCTGATGGCCGGTGTTTTCCTGATCATCATGGGAGTATGCCGCATGGGAGCTTTGATCCGGTTCATTCCATTTCCGGTGACGACCGGTTTTACGTCCGGGATTGCCATGGTGATTTTCTCAACCCAGGTTAAGGATATGCTGGGACTGAGTATTCCCGGGGAAATTCCCGGCGGTTTCATTGAAAAGTGGGCATGCTACCTGCAATATGCCGGTACGGTCAATTGGGCGGCTTTGGCTCTATGCGTCGGTACGGTAGCGGTGATCCTTATTTGCAAGCGGCTGAGTTCCAAATTACCGGCGATGTTGATAGCGATGCTTGTTATGACCGGTGTGTCGCTCGTATGTTCCCTGCCGGTTGAGACGATCGGGGATCGTTTTCCCAGTCTTCCCAATGCCCTGCCCATGCCTTCTCTTCCTTCCATGGAATGGGCGTCCCTGCAGGGGCTCGTGATGCCGGCGTTTACAATTGCCTTGCTGGCGGCTATTGAATCATTGCTGAGCGCATCCGTTGCGGACGGAATGACCAGTACTCGTCATAAACCTAATGCGGAACTAGTGGCTCAGGGAATTGGCAACATCGGTTCCGCTCTCTTCATGGGTATTCCCGCAACGGGAGCGATTGCCCGTACGGCTACTAATGTCAAATCGGGAGCGAAGACTCCTGTTGCCGGTATGATCCATGCCCTGGTTCTTCTGGCGATCCTCATGGCGTTTTCCCAATACGCCAAGATGATTCCCTTTGCGGTATTGGCGGGTATTTTGTCCGTGGTCTGCTACAATATGAGCGAGATTCATGTATTTGCCCGCCTGGCCCGCGGCCCGCGGCCCGATGCAGCCGTTCTGGTGATCACGTTTGCTTTGACCGTGCTGGTGGATTTGGTCGTTGCCGTGGAAGTGGGGGTGGTTCTGGCCGCTTTGCTCTTTATCGGCCGCATGGCCCAGATCAGCAATGTCTGCCCGATTACGGGACAGATTACCTTTGGTGCCGATGATCCCGAGGATGATTCACGTTCCATTGAAAAGAAGACGGTGCCGCCTCAAGTGGAGGTGTTCGATATCCAGGGGCCTTTCTTCTTCGGCGCAGTCGATCAATTCAAGGAACAGGTACTGGGTTCCCTTGATCACGACATCAAAATTGTCATCCTCCGCATGAGGCTTGTTCCGGCTCTTGATGCAACGGGACTGAATGTGCTCGGAGACTTCTTCCAGCGTTGCCGGGAAAGGCGAATCGTCCTCCTTCTGTGCGGTGTCCAGACACAGCCTTTGGATGTCATCCGTCATGCTCCGTTCTATCGCCGTCTGAAGAGCTATAATATCTGCTCCAATATCGATGCCGCCCTTGTACGGGCCAATGCCATTCTTGACGAACTTCCGGATCCCGTTCATGAAGAACCTGTCGGGGAGTTTCGCAAAAGGGAGGAAGGCTGATTTCGGAGACTTACCCAAGGTCGATTCCGAACAACGATGACAAATCCTTGCCTTTCAGTCGGTTTTTTCCGGTTTCCGAATCCGGTATCATACTTTCCGGAGATGAAGTGGGCAGCAGATTTTCCGGGCGGATTCCCCGCAGGGTAAATAAGAGCTCTGGAGTATCGTCCAGAAGAACGCCGAGGGCATACAGGGCCGCCGCCGCGTGTTTGCACATATCGGCCCAGTCGGGACAGGTGCAGGACATTTTCCAGTCTTCGGGATTGGGGAGAATTCCCGAATCGGGGTCGCAGAGGATTGTAAGAAGTTCTGGCCCGATTTCTCCTTTCAGCAGGTCGATCCACGAGGACAGGCGTCCTGCGCATGCTTCCCTGAGCTTTTCGATTTCATCGGCGTCGAGCGGGCGGATGCCGATGGTAACTTCGTAGGCGCTTTCTCCTGCTACAATCGCTTCGATAGAACCTTTTCCGATGCGGAGATCCAGAACGCATCCGCACCGCAGATAAGTTCTGCCGGGAGCCAGGCGCATGCCGTAGGTCTCGCTAAGGGCAAGGTGTTTCATCCATTGCCTGCCCCAGAAGTTGCGGGCCAGATTGCGTCCCGTGGCGCGGACGGGACGGAGCTCCCTGGTGCCGTCGTCCAAAAGACGGAGCATTTCCGCAGCCCACTCCTTGAGTTGGGACGTATTGGCGGGTTTTTCATCGTCGTCGCAAAAGCTGCACATAGGCGTATTGTCCTTGCCCCCTATGATAACGGTAAACGTATGGCTGAGCAAGCATGGCGTTAGCGCGGGTTGACGAGTTGCCGTGTCTATGGCATGCAAGAGCACATGTTGCAGGTATTCTTCTTGCTGCTGAGCGGAATTGTTTTTCTGGTGTTGATGTCCTTGCGCTACGGCAAGGCCAGGAGTCCCTTGTTTTCGTATGGGGAACGTCCTTTGCCTGGATTCCCCGGCCCGGTCGGCCTGGTTCACCGCCTGGACGGTGTGGGGAGGAAGCAGCGCCAGATTGTCCCCGGGCGCCATCCCTCCTACAACGGCAAGGATGGCAGCATGGTTTTACCCGTTCAGTGGGAAGAAAAAGTTACAACCGGGCGCATGGCCTGCGTCGCCCATACATGGGCCCTTGCCATAATGGCGGAAGAAGATCCCTCCGGCGACAAAAACCGTACCCAGTCTATTAACCGTTCCAGAATGATCCCGTTTTTTGTGGCTTTGATTGCCCTGGCCCTTATTTTTACAAAGCGTGCGGACGTCATGCTGGTTTCTTCCCTGGCCGTTTTTACCTGGGCATTCCTCACTTTTGCTGCTGTTCCGACTCAAATGCGGGAGAAAAAAGCAGCGGATATTGCCCGCAAAGGGTTGCGGGAGGCTGGAATGTGGCCTCAGCTCTCCGAAGATGCCTATGCACTGGACGCCTGCCTTGATGCCATGGCCTGGAGTCGTGTGGCAGGATTTCCCCGCATCCTGCCACGATGACGGCGGGTGGGCTTTACGCTTGGAGTTCCGTGGATGACAGGGCTTCGAATCTTGCCAGAATCCAGAGAAGATCCGAAAGGCGGTTGAGGAAAAGAGCCGAATCGACATTGCTCAGATCTCCGCTCATCCTGAGGCCGACGACGCGGCGTTCCGCTCGTCGGCAAACGGTGCGAGCCCAGTCCAGATGGGCGGAACCTGAGTTGCCTTCCTTGCCGGGACGAGCCCAACCCTTAAAACGGATATCACAGTCTTTTTCCAGATTCTTGGAGGTTGATTCCACCCAGGTGACATCTTCCGGCTTGATGCGGGCGTAGCCTTTTTCATCGTATTTGGGAAGGTCTTCTTCCAATGTGGCCAACTCTCCCATGAGCCCGACGAGGCGTTGCTGGACGCCGTCGAGTATGTCGGTGGTCGCTGTGGAGATGCCCGAATGGCGGACGACCCCCAGGACGGCATTGAGTTCATCCACTGTTCCGTACGTTTCAATACGGGGGGCTGTCTTGGAACTTCTCTTGCCGAACATGAGGTCGGTTTGACCATCGTCTCCTCTTTTGGTAATAACGCTCATGAATCCCCCTATAACACGCATCCATGAAGTTGGCACGATTAAATAATGTCCCCGAGGTTTTTCACTCTCTACAAGGAGAAGGGGCATCCATCGGTATGCCTGCCGTCTTTGTCCGCCTGGCCGGCTGCAACCTTGCCTGCTCGTGGTGCGATACGGCTTATTCATGGGACGGCAGTGTCCGTGCCGTGGAAATGGAGCCGTGCGATGTTGCCGAACTTGTGCTTCGCTTTCCATGCCGCCGTCTTGTTCTGACGGGAGGGGAACCTCTGGTTCAACAGAAGGAATTGCCTGATTTTCTGGAGCTTCTCCCGAACCATATGATGGAGGTGGAAACCAATGGAACCATCATACCCGATGCGGCGGTTGCTCGCCGGATTTCACAGTTCAACGTATCGCCCAAATTGGCGCATGCGGGTAATGCTCGGTCATTGAATCCGGCGGTATTATCATGGTTCGCCAATGAGGCCGGAGAAAAATCGTGGTTTAAATTCGTCGTCGAATCCGAGCGTGATATCAAGGATGTCGAGTTTCTCATAGAGACATGCGGTGTGGAGCGTTCCCGAGTCATTGTGATGCCTCAGGCCGGCAGTCTGGCATGTCTGGAAGGAGTCCGGCGCAATGTGGCGGAATTGTGCATTCGGAGGGGATTCCGTTTTTCCGACCGCCTGCACATGACCCTGTGGGGGGATAAGAAAGGTGTGTGAAAGAACAATCCCCGGCAAACCCGGAACGGGCTGCTGGGGATTGCTGGAAGTCGTGACGGGAGCCTGTCTCAGGCCTTTTTGAGGACTTCGCGGCGCTTTTTAACGGCGTCGGCGAGGACTTCGAGTACATTCACCGTGGTATCCCAGTTAATGCACTGGTCGGTGACGCTTTTCCCGTATTCCATATCGCAGCTGATCTTTTGGGCGCCCTCGACAAGAAAGCTTTCGATCATGACCGAACAGATCTCCGGATTGCCGTTTGCGATTTGATTGGCGATTTCTTCGGCGACGACGGGCTGGTTGCGATAATCCTTCTTGCTGTTGCCATGGGAAAGATCAACCATAATGCGGTTTTCGATACCGGCCTTGCGGAGTTTTTCGGTCGCTTCGCGGATGTGTTCCGGTGAGTAGTTTGGTCCTTCCGTAGAACCGCGGAGGATGAGGTGGCAGGATTTATTGCCGGCGGTGGATACGATGGCGGACACTCCCTGCTTGGTCACGGAAAGGAAACAGTGCGGACAAGATGCAGAAATGATCGCGTCGATGGCGATTTGCAGGCAACCGCTCGTTCCGTTCTTGAATCCGACGGGCATGGACAGTCCGGAGGCCAGTTCGCGGTGGACCTGGCTTTCCGTCGTACGAGCTCCGATAGCCCCCCACGTGATCAGGTCGGCAATGTACTGCGGTGTGATCGTGTCGAGGAATTCCGTAGCGGCGGGTACGCCGAGGTCGGCGATGCGGAGCAGGAGGCCGCGAGCCATGTGCAGGCCGCGGTTGATGTCGTAGGATTCGTTGAGGAAGGGGTCGTTGATCAGGCCTTTCCAGCCTACGGTGGTACGCGGTTTTTCAAAATAGACGCGCATGACGATGGACAACTCGTCTTTAAATCGCGTCATTTGTTCATGGAGGCGGGTTGCATATTCGACTGCAGCTTCCGGATCATGGATGGAGCAGGGGCCAACGATGACGAGCAATCTGTCATCCTTGCCTTCGATAATGTCATCTGCCGTCTTGCGCGCTTCCGAGATCATTTGAGTGATCGCCGGTGTCGCCGGATAGTCCTTGATGAGGATTGCCGGGGAGATAAGCGGTTCGATATCGGTGATGCGGACGTCGTCTGTCTTGAACCAGTTCATGTACGGAATCTATTGAGCGTTTTTTAGAGCCCGATGAAAAGGAAAAACACCGTATGCAGACGGTGAAACAGGATATTTGACAGAAATTCATGTCACATTCAAGCAATTAGGGGCTTGCCAACGGATGCGGGATTGTTTTATATAGCTTGCCCGATTAAGAGGGTAGCCCCTTATAGACACGTCTCATGAAAGTAGAACTGGTAGAGAAAGCCGCCAAGATAATTAAGGATTCCCAGATTTTGGTCAACATTGTTTCCAAGCGTGTTGATCAGTTGAATAAAGGCCGTGCTCCCTTGATCCCGACCACTCCGCACATGGGCGCCGCCGATATTGCCCTGACTGAAATCATCGAAGGCAAGCTGGTGTACGAAGAAACCGAGCAAGTGGGATAGTCCGCGTGGCCTGGTAATTCGTCGGACAACGAGAAACAAACCGGAGGCAGCCTCCCTTGCTTCCTCCGAGGTGATCAACAAGCCTCCTCTTTGACAAGTAGAGGCTTTTTTCCTCTCCCCATGAAAGACAAGAAGACAAGTTCCGAAATTTCCACCAATAAAAAAGCTCGCCGGGATTTTGAAATTCTGGAGAAGCATGAATGCGGCATCGAATTGAAGGGTACGGAGGTTAAATCCATCCGCGCCGGCAAGGTCAATTTGTCCGATTCCTTTGCCCGAGTGGAACGAGGGCAGCTTCTGTTGTACGGGTGTGATATTCAACCTTGGGAGACGGCCGGCGCTTTCTTCCAGCATGAAGCCAAACGCCCTCGCCGTCTCCTCATGCACAAAAGGGAAATCTTCAAGCTGGAACAATTTCTCGCCCAGAAGGGCTGTTCCCTCCCGGCTCTGCGCTTGTACTGGAAATCAGGCAAGGTTAAGTTGGAACTTGGCGTCGGCAAGGGCAAAACACATCAGGATCAGCGCTACGACCTTAAGGCTCGTGTAGAAATGCGCGAAGCTCAACGGGAAGTCTCCCGCTTCAACAGACGGTAAGGCGAAAGTTGCTCCGGGCAGATTCCTCATGTCCGCTCCATTTGTTCAGCGAGCCCAATCGACGGCGATTTCGGCGATGCCTCCTTTTTTGTCGTCGTACTTGACGTGGCCGTGTTCAATTCCGTAGCGATGGACGTCGCGAGTGACTTTGACGTCAAAACAGCAGTATTTTGCGATTTCCATGAGAAGATCCTCATTGCCGGTTTTGGCGTATTCCGCCCACCATTTGAGCGCCTGGGTTCCGACGGCTGTTTTGGAGTTGCCGAGTGAAGCTCCGGCAATTGAGTCGAGCTTGAGCCGGAATCCGTAACGGTCTTCGATGTCCTTGCAGAGGTCGAGGTTGCGGGTCGTGTCGGCCATGCTCCACATATCGTAGCGTTGGAGGACACCATAGTCGAAATGGAGGTGGTTGTAGCCGACGACGAGGTCTGCCTTGCGGAGCTGGTCGATGAGTTCCATGACTTCTTCTTCGCGATAGATCTTGTATTCGTCCAGCAGGGTGGAGTAGGTGACTCCGACGGACATGCGCATTTCCGCGGTATTATGCCAGCCTCCTACTTCGGCGGCAGAGTGGCGCGTTTCCAAGTCAAAGTAAACGATGTCCTTCATGCCTTGTCAGATTAGCCGAGATCGGGGATAGGCTCAAGTCCCACTTGCTTTCATGGTGTATTTGGGGGCATAATTCTCCCCGATCCATGACACCTGCCTTTCATCTTGTCCTGTTCCATCCGGAGATCCCGCACAATACGGGAGCTGCCGGACGCCTGGCTCTGGCTACCGGTTCCAGGCTCCATTTAATCAAGCCGCTCGGTTTTAGCCTGGATGAAAAACACATCCGGCGGACGGGTCTGGATTACTGGGCGAAGGTCGATCTGTGCGTATGGGATTCTCTGGAGGAATTGATCCGGTCCGCAGAGCCGGGTTCCCGGTTTTGGTATTTGTCTACCAAGGCGAAGACATTGTATTGGGACGCCGGTTTCCAACGGGGGGATTATTTTATATTCGGGCCTGAATCCAAAGGCCTCCCGGAAAGCCTCCTGCATGAAAATGCCGCTCGTGCGTTGACTATTCCGATGCCGGGCGAGGGTTCCCGGAGTTTGAATCTTTCCACTTCCGTGGCGATTGTGCTGTACGAGGGTATGCGTGCCTTGCGTGGATAAGAGCTAGGGGAATGTCGTGGAAACCGGAAACGCTCCGGGGAAGGGTACTTCCTGCCGGAGCGTTAATCGGATAAAAACCGTGTTTGGATACGCCCGAGGCGTAAGAAACCGTGTTTTTTTAGCGCATGTCGATGGTCGGGACGGGAATCGGTACCTTGGGGCCGACGTACGCGGTCAACGGACGGTAGATGCGGTTGTCTTCCAGTTGTTCCAGAACCTGGGCCACCCAGCCGGCGACGCGCGCAATCGCAAAAATAGCTGTAAAAAGTTTCGTTGGAACGCCGATGCTATAGTAAACCGTGGCGGAATAAAAGTCGACGTTGGCATTTAAGCCTTTGCGCTCGCGAATGATTTTGGCGATTTTTTCCGACATGCGGATCCATTTGGGCTCGCCGATTTTTTCTGTCAGGCGGATAGCCATGCGGCGCAGGTGGGGAGCGCGAGGATCAAGGGTTCGGTACACGCGATGGCCCATGCCCATGATCTTTTCCTTGTTGGCGAGTTTCTTTGTGATGTAGCTTTCGACATTGGCTTCTTCACCGATTTCCTTGAGCATTTCGATGACGCCCTCATTGGCTCCTCCGTGCAAGGGCCCCTTGAGGGTACCGATGGCGGAGGTGATGGCGGAATACATGTCCGAAAGGGTGGAGATACAGACGCGCGCGGCGAAGGTGGAGGCATTCATTCCGTGGTCGGCATGCAGGATGTAGGCGACATCAAGCGTGCGGGCTTCGTCGGGATCCGGTTCCGTGCCTTTGAGAAGCCAGAGGAAGTGGGAAGCTTCGTCAAGATCCTCGCGCACGGGTGGCAGGTCGAGCCCGGCGCAGACGCGATGGTAGTAGGCGACCATGACAGGGATTTTAGCGATCAGGCTGAGTCCGATTTCTTTAACCTGGGATGGATCTTTAGTGCGGTCGTCGTACATGCCGAGCATGGATACGGCTGTTCTGAGGGCGGACATGGGACGCGCGGACTTGGTAGCTGCTTTGAAGAAGTCCAGAATAGGTTGCGGGAGTTCCCGGTCACTGCGCAGGCGCTGGCAGACATGCTTCAGTTCATCCTTGTTCGGAAGGCGTTTGTTGAGAAGCAGGAAAATGATTTCCTCGAAATGGCATAACTCAACCAAATCTTCAATATCATATCCCAAATAGAGCAGACGGCCTTCTTCGCCACGTACGTCGCTCAAAGACGATTCGTTGGCAATAACGCCTTTCAGCCCCTTGGCATATACGGGTGCATCAGTTGTGTTGTTGTCATTCATAGTTTTTAGGAATTTGCGGAGTTCCCTGTTTGCGGCTGCATAAAAGTATAATGAGAGAACAGAAGTCAAGCCTTAACTACTGCCGGGTCGCCCATGCCGGACGTTTGGCGGCGGTAATATGAGGAGGCCGTACATAAATGGGAGCCGGAGCGTGTTCCAGCAGGGCGACGCGTTCCTGGTCGTTCCGGTTGAACCATGCTTCACCGAGAATGCGGGCGGAAGGGATTTGTGCAGAGGAGATATCCGGGAAATCCAGGGTTGCCGTGACGTCGGGATCCTCCGGAGAATAGACGGTTTCCCCCTGAGACCGCCAGCCGGGAAGGGCTAATTTCAATTCCTCGGTGTCCATGATGGCAATCTCGCCCTGTAGGCGGCGATTGCGGAAAGTGGCGACGGCCCATCCGTTGCGTCGGGCGTCGGAGATGACTCGATAGTCGGATTTGCCCTCGGCGGGGATGGCTTCCCAGGAACACAGGGAAACGACCCGGCTTCCGTGGATCAGGGAAATGCCGTCTGCTGCAGCCAACGCAACGCGGATTCCTCCGTATGATCCGGGACCTGCTCCCACGACGATGGTAGAAATCCTCAATTCGCCCGGCATGCCGAGAAGTGTCTTCAAATGCGGGAAGATGCTGGACGAATGATGGCGTTCTGCCGTCCATGATCTTTCCCCGGAGAATTGTCCTCCCTTCCAAAGTGCCATGGAGGCATGGGATCCCGATGTTTCAATAGCCAGTAGATCTCCTTCCATGTGGTGCAGAGTACCCTAATTTGCCTGTAACGGGAATTAAAATATTGTTGTGAACGGGGGAAATGAATCACCCCCCTGTCGTAAATGGAATTGACTCTTTTCTTCTTTTTCTCTACGAACTCAGGTAGTTCCCTCCATGCAGAAGCAAGCCAAGAAAAGTAATCCCTTCCCCCAAAGACAATGGAGGAAGTATGCGGATGATTCGAGGCCTCCGCTTTATCCTCCTGTTTTGGAAATGCTTTCACAGTGCAATCGGAGGGCTAAAGCGGTTTCCTACAAGGCCCGAATGGCTTCGACCGAGTACTGGGATGATTCCTGGGATGCCGGGATGGTGGAGGATTTGGCTTTTCCGACGGGGTGGAGGAAGTGGATGCGCCGGATGATGGGGGTCTTCGTGTTTTTACCGCTGGCCATTCTATTGTCGATGACACTTTTCGGCGAGGTGGTGAAATCCAGGACCAATGTGGACGTCTGGTTGTCGGAAGCCGTGTGGTTTTCCATCATGGGGTGCTTGGTGTGGATCGTGCTGGCGGCGATCCGCATTTGCATGTCGCCGTTTTTGTACTGGTATGTCCTGGGGCATGAACTGACGCATGCCGTAGCTGTGATCCTGAGTTTCGGCAAGGTGTCCGGGTTTCGTGCGGCACTGGATGGCGGGCATGTCCAGACGAATAAAAACAATCTTTTTATTGCCCTGTCCCCCTATTTCATTCCTTTGTGGGCGTTAGTCTGGGCCGGTATTTATGCCGTGATCAATTGGATATGGCCTCTCGACGGATGGCAGGCCCTGCTATACGGCGGTATCGGTTTCTGGTGGGCCTATCACTTGTACTGGACGAGTTGGATCATTCCCAAGGATCAGCCCGATTTAAAAGAAAATGGAACGTTTTTTTCCCTGATGATTGTTTATTTGGCCAATCTGGTGCTGCTGACAGGGATGTTGATGTTGTGCGGACTTGTTGGATTCAAGGCGTTTTGGCTCGGGCTGAAAATCAATTCCCTGGACATGTGGAATACGTTCCATGAATTGGCGGTCTGGTTTGCCGGGGTGGTGCACTGAACAATCCTTTCGGGTGCCGGGGTGTACCTGTCTTGTTGCTTTCTGTGAGGAAATGAACTCTTTTTTGTGGATATATGAAACATATTGATTAGAATACTTCCCTGTATGCGCTTCTTCCATTATTTGCTTATTGTTCCGGTTTGCCTGGCAGGATGGAGCCTTCCTGCATCGGCGAAGGCACCCAAGCCCAATATTGTTTTTATTCTTGTCGATGACATGGGGTGGGGAGATCTCGGATGTTTTTACCAGAATGACCGTCATAAAGAGCGGAAACCCGTTCTTACTACGCCCAATCTGGACAAGATGGGCAAGGAGGGTATCCAGCTCCGCCGGCACTATTCCGGCGCTCCTGTATGCGCTCCTTCCCGTGCTTCTTTGTTTTCCGGCGTTCATCAGGGGAATGCCCGCGTCGTCCGAGACAATACGTTCGACATGCCTCTGGAGAATTCCCATACGCTGGCTTCCGTGCTGAAGCAGGCCGGTTATTCGACGGCCCTGATCGGCAAATGGGGACTGGGCGGAGGCCGTGAAAGCGGCGGAGGTCCCGATGAATCGACAGCGTTTCCCACGAAGCGGGGATTTGACTACTTTTTCGGTTATCTCGACCATATTGCCGGGCATCGTCATTATCCGGCAAATGATCCGGCCGCCGGTCCCCGAGGCATCACGGCTATTTGGGACAACGACAAGATTATCACGAAAGATTGCGACAAGGCCTATTCGACGGATCTTCTGACAGCTCGTGCAAAAAAATGGATTGTGGATCATGAAAAGGAAGATCCTGGCAAGCCGTTTTTCCTGGCATTGACCTACATTGCTCCCCATGCTGCGCTGAAAGTTCCGACCAAGGCTTATCCTTCCGGGGGAGGTCTCAAGGGTGGGGTTCAGTGGATTGGCGAACCCGGACGGATTATCAACACCGCTTCCGGAGAGATTGATTCCTTCATCTATCCCCGATATAAAAGGCAGGACTGGCCCGAATTCGCCAAGCGCCATGCAACGATGATCGGCCGTATTGACGAAGGCGTGGGCGATATCCTCCACCTGCTTAAGGATCTTAAAATCGATAAAAATACTTTGGTGGTGTTCGCTTCCGACAATGGCCCCCATAATGAAGGCAGTTTCTACAAGTTCGTCCAGAATCCCTCCTTCTTCCGTTCCTATGGCCCGTTTGATGGAATCAAGCGCGACATGTGGGAAGGCGGCATGCGTGTTCCGGCTCTGGTTCGTTGGCCCGCCGCCATTCCGGCCGGACAGGTTTCCCAAAATCCGGGACAGTTCCACGACTGGATGGCTACATTTGCCGAAGTCGCCGGCGTGCCGGTTCCCGCCCGTACAGACGGCACCTCCCTGATCCCGACACTGACGGGGCATGGAGAGCGCCAGGAACCCGGTATTGTTTATTTCGAATACAATTACGGGGGAAAGACTCCTGCCTATGCCGATTTTGCCGATGAACATAAGAATGCGATTCGCGGTCAGCAGCAGGCTGTTTACATCGGCAAGTACATCGGTGTCCGTACCGGAATCAAAAATCAGTCGGACGATTTCCAAATCTTCGACACGGAAAAAGATCCCCAGGAAACGAACAATCTTGCAACGTCCCTGCCCAATGCTTCGAAGTTGCAGCAGGAGATGAAGGACAAGGTCCTCCGGGTTCGCCGCGTATACGATTATAATAATACGGTCCGGGGCAATCTTGTCCACCGTCCCTATGACAATGAACTCGTCCCGGGGGTAGAAGCTCCCGATGCCAAACCGGGTCTCGCTTTTGCATTGATCGACAGTAAACCGGCTCCTTGGGTGCCGCGCGCTCCCAAGGGGACCAAGACGGAATCCGTCAACGGATTGGTTTTTCCCGCTTCCCTGGCATCGGACAAAAAGGGATTCTCCGGGGAATGGTCCGGGTTGATCCGCATCCCGAAGGACGGAGATTACAAATTCTTCGTCAAGACGGATGCAAACTCCGGTTCCAAGGCCTTCGTTCGCCTGCATGGCAAGGACGGGATGGCTCTTGTCGATGCGGACTTTGCCTATACTCCGGGAGAAGAAGTGGATTCATCCGCCGCAATAGGCACGGATGAATGCAAACCGGCCAAGACCGGTATGACTCCCGTTCATTTGAAGGCCGGGTTGCATCCGATCACCATCGGTTACGTCCATGGCGCCGGAGAAAGCGCTCCCGTACTGGATTTCTCTTGGAAAGGTCCGCAGATCAAAAAGGCACTGGTGCCTGCCGATGCGTTCTTCCAGGTGTCGGCTCATCAGAACCGATAGGAGGCTGTTTCAACAGATCTGATTTTCAACGAGGCCGTTCCGACACCCATCGGAACGGCCTCGTTGTTTCCCCTTCCTATGCATTCAAGCCGGGTCGCCGGCGGAGTGATACGTCCTGAAATGGAGGAACCCCATGAGAACGGCGACAACCAGGCTGCTTGCCAGGAAAACGATAGCCGTCGAATGGCAAATATTTCCGATGCCAACGAGCGGTGAGACGAGTCCGCCGGCGCCGAACAGGACGGCTCCCAGGAAGGCTGAGGCCGTTCCGGCACGTTTTTTCTCGCTGTTCATGGCGAGAATGGTCGAAGACGGCATGATCAATCCCAGGAAGAACAAGGCAAGGAACAGACTGGCCTCAAACAGCCATAACGGGCCGTCCGCCAGCAGAATTCCCGCTGTGGAAATTGTCGTCAAGATACCCAGGATACAGCCTGTCCGCAAAGCGATCCGCACATTGGAAAAGGAAGAAAGAACGAGGCTGCTGGCTACCATGGCCAGGGAATTGACAGCGAAGGCTCCTCCGAACATCATGGGATTTAAGCCATAGTGGTTTTGCAGGACATAGGGAGATGAGGAGATATAGGCAAACAGAATCCCGAATGTGGCTCCCTGCAATAAGCTGTATAACATGAAGGAGCGGTTTCGGAACAGATAACGGAATTGAGCAAGAGAGGCAACGGGCGATGCCTGGAGACGTTTACCATCGGGCAGGGATTCCTTGAACCGCAGGGATAGGATCGTGATCGTTATGCCCAGGGCGAACAGGAAAACGAAGATCCCTCTCCAGTTCGTCACTTCCAGCAGCAGGCTGCCGCAGATGGGGGAGATCATTGGAGCCAGGCTGTTCATGGCCATGATAATGCCGAAGGCGCGTGTCAGATCCTTCCCGGTAAACAAATCGGTCGTGATCGAACGGGAGAGGACGATGCCGCCTGCTCCGGCCATTCCCTGGAGCACGCGGAATACCAGGAAGGAATGGATGTCCCACGCCAGTATGCATCCTCCTGTCGATGCCAGAAAGAGAAGGAGAGAGATGCGGAGAGGATTCCGCCTCCCGTATTTGTCGCTGAGAGGGCCGATGAGGATCTGTCCGATGGCCAGGCCGATCATGCTGGTCGTCAGGCTCAGTTGAACCATGACGGGAGTCGTCGAGAAACTGTCTGCCATCATCGGGAGGGCCGGCAGATACATATCCGTGAGCAAGGGAGCAAAGCCCGATAGTGCCGCTAGGAAAATGTAGATGAAAAGACGGTAGGCGCGACTCATGAGATGATTGTTTGTTATCGAAATGAAATTAATAATGCAAGATAATAGTTTTTATTTGGTAATTATTTTACATGATGTGATGACCGGCATGCGGAGGGATCGGAATTGACAGGGGAGGGGATTCGATAACAGTAGTTGCATGAAATACCTTCTGCTGTGCGCTTGTATTGTTTTGGGCTTCGTTTCCCTGTCTGCCTCTGCGCCTTCTACGGAAGGAGTAAAGGATAAAATTGCCCGTAAGATCTGGCAGAACGAATGTGCCGGTTCCGTGAAGGGCCTTGTGTCATGGAACAAAGGGGAGAACTTTCCTTCCTTGGGAATCGGGCATTTTATCTGGTACCCTCGAGGTGTCCGCGGGCCGTTTGAGGAGAGTTTCCCGGAATTTGTCCGCTTTGCCGCGTCCAAGGGCGTTACCGTGCCTTCCTGGGCGCGCGGGACTGCCCCCTGGGCGGACAGGCAGGCTTTTTTGGCTTCCGACAAAAAAGGAGGATTGGCCGATGTCATGCGTGCATGGCTGGCCTCCCATACGGAAATCCAGGCGGATTTCATCATTAAACGCTCGGTATCGGCTTTGCAGAGGATTTGCCGTGAAGCGAAGAATCCGGAGGATATCTCGCGGAAATATTATGCCGTGGCCTCGACTCCTCAGGGGATGTATGCGTTGATCGACTATGTCAATTTTAAAGGGGAGGGCGTGAACGCCGCGGAGCGGTACCGCAACCAGGGATGGGGGCTCCTTCAGGTGCTGGAGGAGATGCGGCCCGTCGTTGCGGGAAATGCGGCTTCTACAGAGTTTTCCCGAGCGGCCGGAAAGGTCCTTTCCCGGCGCGTTGCCAATAGTCCTGCCGACCGCGGCGAACGCAGGTGGCTCCAGGGTTGGTTGAACCGTTGTGCGACCTATGCCGTCCCCTTGTAACGGGTTTTCGTCACAATTTTTCGTGTGATTTGCCTTGACGTACCCCTCCCGGGCAGTGTACTCCGCATGCCTACATTAATAATTGAGTATTGACAATGACTCCTTACACAAACGAAGAAACGTCTCTGATTTTGTTCAAGCCCGACTGTGTGCGCAAAAACCTTTCCGGTACGATTTTGAAGCGGCTCCTGCATGAAGGATTCCGCCTTCGCGGGCTGAAAATGATCCAGCTGGATGAAGCGATTTTAAGAGAACACTATGCACATATTCTCGATCTTGTGATCGACGGAACCCCTCTCTTTCCCCGTTTGCTCGCTTTCATGACCAGTTCCCCGGTCGTCGCTGTGGCTTTGAGCGGCCCCGGCGTGATCGTACGCGTACGCGAATTGCTTGGACCTACCAATTCCACCAAGGCTCCCAAGGGAACGATCCGCGGCGATTACGGCACCGATAGCATGATGAATATTTGTCACGCTTCCGATAGTCCCGAATCGGCAGCGACGGAACTTGCCCGTTTCTTTAAGCCGGGTGAATTGTTCGATTATCTCAGTTGATCCCTGATGGTTCAACTGTTTGATTGGGGATGTCCTCCCGGGGGACATCCCTTTTTAAATTCTCCGTGGACGGGAGATGGAAAAGAGAGTAAATATCCGGTATGGATTTTAACTCAGGCATAGCGGCAAACGTCATTGATACGATCGGGGGGACGCCCATGATCCGTCTGAATAAGGTGACGGAGGGCAGTCCTGCTGAAATTCTACTGAAGTGCGAATTCCGCAATCCTCTTTTCAGTATTAAAGACAGGGTGGCCCTTTTCATGATCCGCGAGGCCGAACGCCGGGGACTCCTGAAACCGGGGGGCTTGATTATCGAACCGACCTCCGGCAATACGGGAATCGGGCTGGCCTTCGTTGCCCGTAGCCTGGGGTACCGGTGTCTGCTGGTCATGCCGGAGACCATGTCGGTGGAACGCCGGGCTTTGCTCGGCATGCTCGGTGCGGAAATTGTCCTGACTCCCGGTTCCCTGGCTATGAAAGGTTCTATCGATAAAGCCCGGGAGTTGACGGAGAAATACGGTGACAATGCCTTCATGCCCGATCAGTTTTCCAACCCGGCTAATGCCGAAGCCCATTACATGGGGACCGGCCCCGAAATTGTGGCTCAGACGGGCGGTCGTGTGGATGTGTTCGTTGCTGGAATCGGTACCGGCGGGACGATTATGGGTATTGGACGCCGCTTGAAGGAAGAATGTCCCGGTGTCCGTATCGTTGGCATGGAACCGTCCGAAAGCGCCGTGTTGTCGGGAGGTTCCCCGGGGGCTCATATGATCCAGGGAATAGGAGCCGGATTTATCCCCTCTATTCTGGACGTATCCCTGTTGGATGAAGTCATTGCTGTTCCGGGAGAGGCCGCTGTCGAAATGGCCCGGCGCCTGAACAAGGAAGAAGGGATTCCTGCCGGTATTTCCACGGGAGGCAATGTGTACGCTGCTCTGGAACTGGCCCGGCGTCCCGGCATGGAGGGCAAGCGTATTGTGACGGTGGCCTCTTCCGCCGTAGAACGGTACATGAGTACCGTGCTGGTCAGGAATGTCCGGGAACAAGTCACACACCTTCCCATCAGTCGATAGGGAACGATGTAAGATCAAAGAGTTTGAAAGAGAATGCCCTTTTATAGCGTATATTATACGCTATGACGAACAATTCGACTCTCCTTTGTTCCATGCTGGCCGGTATTGCCGCGCTGGCGTGGAGTAGTCCGGCTTCCATGGACGTTGAAGCCCCCCGTCCGTACGGGGCGGTGCCTTCGCCAGCTCAGTTGGCGTGGAACGACATGGAAATGCACGGGTTTGTTCATTTTACGACGAACACGTTTACGGGAAGGGAATGGGGATTTGGTGACGAATCACCGGACATGTTCAACCCGACGGATTATGACCCGGAGCAAATCGTCAAGGTCATGGCCGATGGGGGCATGAAAGGGATTATCCTCACGGCCAAGCATCACGACGGCTTTTGCCTGTGGCCGACAAAGACGACCAAGCACAGCGTAGCTTCCTCTTCGTGGAAGCACGGCAAAGGAGATGTCGTACGCGACTTCGCCAACGCCTGTAAAAAATACGGGTTGAAGTTCGGCATTTATCTTTCGCCCTGGGACCGCAACCATCCTGCCTACGGAACGCCGGAATACATCAAGGTCTACCGCGAACAACTTCGAGAATTGCTGACCAATTATGGCCCCTTGTTTGAAGTATGGCACGACGGTGCCAATGGAGGCGACGGTTACTACGGTGGCAAACGGGAAAAGCGTTCCATTGACCGTAGTACCTACTACGATTGGCCCAAAACCTGGGAACTCGTGCACCGGCTTCAGCCGGGAGCCGTCATTTTCTCCGATGTCGGACCGGGATGCCGATGGGTCGGCAATGAATCGGGTTTTGCCAATTATCCCTGCTGGGCGACGTATGAACCTAAGAGCCCTGATGCTTCCCCTGCCGCTCCCGGGCATTGCACTTCCGGCAATCTCCCATCCGGAGACGTGAACGGCAAATTCTGGATTCCTGCCGAGGCGGATGTTTCCATTCGTCCGGGCTGGTTCTGGCACGAATCTGAAAATGCACGTGTCAGGACTCCGGAAAACCTGATGGAACTGTACTTTTGCAGCGTTGGCCGCGGAGCCAATCTCAATCTCAATGTTCCGCCGGATCGCCGCGGGCGCATCCATGAAAATGATGAGGTAGCTCTGAAGGGATTCGCCGCACTCCTCAAAAAACTTTATTCCCGCAACTTTGCAGCCGGTGCTGTCGTTTCGGCGGATTCCACTCGCCCGGGAACGGATGCTTCCCGGGTATTGGATCGCAAGAGAACGACTTTCTGGATGGCTGCCGATGGTCACAAGACGGGTACGGTGACATTGAATTTGCCGGAAGAGGCCGAGTTCGACGTCATTCGCTTGGCGGAACCGATTCAGCTGGGACAGAGAATTCGTAAGTTCTCCGTCTCCGTTTTGGAGGATGGCCAGTTTGTGCCATGGGTTGACGGCAGCAGCATTGGCGGCCACACCCTGCGTCAGGGTAAGCTTGTCAAAACCAAAGCTGTTCGCGTATCCATCGATGCGGCGGATGCCGAACCGGCCTTGAGCGAAATTTCGCTTTGGAAGCGCCCGGTTGTGATGAAAGCCCCGGAAGTCGTTCGGAACGCCGAGGGCAAGGTTGAATTGAAATCTCCCTCCGGCATGACGCTTCGTTATACCCTCGACGGCACGGAACCGGGGACTTCGTCTCCGGAATACAAGGAACCTCTGAATTTACCGCTTGGCGGTAAAATTGCCGCTCGTGCATTCCGTGGAGAAGAAATGTCTTCCGTCACTACTGAAGAACTCCCCGTCAGCACGGCAGACTGGAAGGTCATCGCCGCTGAACAAGCCGCCTCTGATCCGAAGGCTGCCATCGATGGCAATCCACGTACTTTGTGGCACACGCACGCCGGTTCCGGAGAAATCGCTCCTCCTCAGGCCATCGACATCGATATGGGTTCTTCCATCCCTGTGTCTGCCGTGTACTACACGCCCCGGCAGGATGGCATCACCCGCGGCATCATCAGCAACTACGAAGTCTATCTGAGCCAGGATGGCAAGGATTGGGGCTCCCCAGTTGCCGCTGGTGAATTCTCCAACATCAAGGCCAACCCCATTCGCCAGAAAATCACCTTGGAGAAACCTGTCTCTGCTCGCTACATGCGCTTCGTCGGCAAATCCGTCGTCGATGGCAACCATGTTGTCGTTGCTGAACTCGGCGTCGAAGCGGCACGATAATTTGCCCCTTTACCCAACAGGGCTGGTTCCATGTTTGGAATCAGCCCTGCTTGATTATTTTGATTGTGGCAGTATGGGGAAGGTAGTAGAGAGAACAAACGATGTCTCTTCCTGCCCGCCTTTGTTTCATCCTGATCCCCGTACTGGGGCTTTTCCTGAGTTCCTGCACGCTTGTTGACCATTCGTGGAACAAGCTGGAAAAAGATACAGTGTTCTACCTGCCAGAGCAACCAGCAGGGAAGAAGGCATATAGAATCGAAAGTCAGGGGAAAAATGATCTTCTCGCCGGGGATTACATTCCCTGCACATTGGTTCCCTATTCCCGTGAAACATCTCCTTTTGTCCATTCTGTGTTTGGTGGTGTCGTTGGGGCTGCTGATATCAGAGAAATTGTGTTTCGTCGGAGAGATGACTTGCCCGTGCGCACCGGATATGTAGTGGATAACCGGATAAGGAGGCACACCGTGTTTAGTCTGCCGCGTCGGGCTAAGCTGGTGAAGAGAGAAGCTGATGAAGATGAAAGATTCAGCTCTGTATTTTGGCGATACGAGGTGACTCATTGTGAAGGAGACAGTCCAAACTATTGTGGCTACAACGATCTTCCAGAATTTCCGGCAGAGGGTCGCCCGAAGAAAATTGTGACGGAAAGCCTTACCTTCTATAATAACAATTTTGTCCTCTGCAAATCCCCTCCTCCATCGCCCTTTGCTTGTGAACCAGCGAGCAGGCGGGTTTCCTGCCCGCTTTATGACCGTTTCATCAATTATCCCCTCGGGGCGGTGCAGGTTGTGACTTTTCCCATCGTCTGGCCACTTCACGAATGGCTATGGGGTTACTTGAGAAGCGACGACGAATAGATTGCCTCCTTCCGAATCAGCCCTGCTTGATTATTTTGATTGTGGCAGTATGGGGAAGGTAGTATGAGAAACAAACGATGTCTTTTCCTGCCCGCCTTTGTTTCATCCTGATTCCCGTACTGGGGATTTTCTTGAGCTCCTGCACGCTTGTTGACCATTCGTGAAACAAGCTGGAAAAAGATACAGTGTTCTACCTGCCAGAGCAACCAGCAGGGAAGAAGGCGTATAGAATCGAAAGTCAGGGAGAAGATGACCCTCTAGCCGGGGATTACATTCCCTGCACATTGGTTCCCTATTCCCGTGAAACATCTCCTTTTGTCCATTCTGTGTTTATGGGGCTTATCGATATCAGAGAAATTGTGTTTCGTCGGAGAGATGACTTGCCCGTGCGCACCGGATATGTAGTGGTGGATCGAGGAAGAAGGAATACCGTGTTTAGTCTGCCGCGTCGGGCGAAGCTGGTGAAGAGAGAAGCTGATGAAGATGAAAGAATAGGTGCACAGTGGGAATATGAGATGCCTCTTTGGGAAGGAGGTAAACCGAGCTATTGCGGCTACAATAAGCTTCCCAAATTCCCGGCAACGAGACGCCCGAAGAAAATTGTGATGGAAAGCTGTACTTCCTATAATGGCAGTGTTGTCATCTGCAAGTCTCCTCCCCCGTCTCCCTTTGCTTGTGAAGCGACGAGCAGGCAAGTTCCTTGTCTGGTTTATGACCGTTTCATCAATTAGCCCATCGGGCCGTACAGTTTGTTGCTTTCCCCATCGTCTGGTTACTTTACGAATTACCAATGGGAGCCTTGAGGAGCGACGAAGGATAGATTGGCTTCTTTACTAGTTTCAGCGGGTTATGGTGCGGTATTCCGTGATGCGTTTTTATGAAAAGTACCCCAATCGTTGTTGGGATTCTGTCCCATATCAAGTTCGAGAACTCCTCCTTCTATAATCTGTTCGTGGGATATTCCGCAAGATGTCCATGGTTTACCGTTTAAACGGGCAGATTGGATATAGATATTTTTTCGGTTGTTATGATTGGCCTTAATGACAAATTCCTTGCCTTTGGCGTAACGAGGATCCAGTTTGATTGTAATTTGTTCAAAAACAGGACTGGTGATTTCATAACGTGTATCTCCGGGACAGATGGGATGAATTCCCATTGCTGCCAATACATACCAGGCGGACATTTGGCCGACATCTTCGTTACCTACTAGTCCTTCAACTGAATTCCCATAAGCTTTGTTACAAATTTTCCTGGTCCAGAACTGGGTTTCACAAGGACTGCCAAGTCTGTTAAACAGGAACGGAATATGGTGAACCGGTTCGTTGGCATGATTGTAATAATTGTTCCAGAGCATGTCTTCCGGAGTATGATTGAATAGATTTCGCAATTCCATCAGAGCCATATCTTTGCCTCCTAAAAGTTCGATAAAGCCCTCTATGTCATGAGGAACAAACCAGCCCTGTTGGTAAGGATTGGATTCCGTGCAACCATAACCTTGGGCCAACCTGCCTTGAACTGGCCAATCTTTCCATGAACCGTCGGCGTTTCGTGGACGAAACCACTTCTTTTCCGAATCAAAAATGTTTCTATAACTTTGTGAACGTTTTGAAAATATGGTTTCATCGTTGCCATTTCCCAAAGCCCGGGCGAGCCGGGAGAGACACCAGTCGGAATAGGCGTATTCCAATGTTTTTGAAATGGATCCGGGGGTGAATCCTTTTTCTCCATTACCAAATTTTTCACAGGATTGACGAGCAAATTTATATCCTTTGATGATATCGAAATTTCTGATTCCTTTGGCATAGGCATCTGCTATAACAGATACGGCAGGATTGCCGATCATGCAACCGCTGTAGGCATTTAAAAATTCCCAGCGTTCCAAGTATCCCTTATCACTTTCATCGGCCAGTTCTACAAGTGAATTAATGGAGTCATTGACAATTTCAGGGTTTATGATTGTCTGTAGGGGGTATTGACTTCTAAAGACATCCCAACCGCTAAAAATAGTTCTTTTAACAAACCGATTATTTTTGCGCACTCTGCTATCTCCTCCAAGGTAGGAACCATTTACATCGGAAAAATTGCGAGGATCTATCATGGTATGGTAGAGGGCCGTATAAAAAACGGTCTTATCATCTTCCGTACCTCCTTGGACGATGATTTTATCCAGAACATCATTCCATAAGTTGCGGGCATTATTTCGGATATGATCAAAATCAAAATTTTTGATTTCTGACTGCAGGTTTTCTTCTGCTGCTTGCATGGATGTAAATGAGATTCCTGCTTTGATGAGAATTTGTTCTCCCTCTGCTGTTTGAAATTCAGAATAGAATCCTAGATGTTTACCTTGTTTTTCCCTACATCCTTTTTCGATTTCGGCTTGAGAAACGAGTTTCTGATAGGCTTTCGTTTCAACATTGTGACGTCTTCGTTCCATATCTTCGGAAATTTCCGCCTGCCAAACGCCGAATGATTGGAATGGTTTACTGAATTGGGCATAGAAATAAACGGTGTAATTAGGGTGACCGGCTCCATTGCCCCAGCCACCTCCTTCAGGCGTACATTTCATCCATCCTTTGATTGTGTGATCGTTAATGACTTGAATGTATTGCTCTGTGGATGTTCCTCCTACCCGTCTGGCCAAGTCAATCTGAATGCGGGAAGAGGAATTTTTCGGGAATGTAAACCTGAGGATGCCGCTATGTGGAGCTGCCGTTGCTTCTGCTCGAATTCCGTAATCCGTCAGGCTTGCTGCATAATAACCGGCTTGTGCTACTTCATCTTTTTTTGAAAATCGGGAACGATATCCCTCATTGGGTGATTGAGGTGTTCCGGCTACCGTATGCAATCTCCCTGTTGTCGGCATAACCAGAAAATTGCCGAGGTCTCCATACCATCCCACTCCACTCATCTGGGTGAATGCGAATCCTTCAATCGTGTTGTTTTCGTAACTATATCCGGATCCATTATCTCCTCCTGTAACCGTATTTGGACTGATTTGAGTCAATCCAAAAGGAGTGGTGGCTCCGGGAAACGTTTTGCCCAGACCGTGGCTGGATCTGGCTTGGGTCACACTTGTACTTGCTCCTATGAAGGGATTAACATAATCGACAGAAGGTTTTGCATATCCTGAAGGTAGATTACCAATAACTAGGGGAAACAATAGTAAATATTTTAGTGTTATGAAATTATGTTGTAGAGGAAAAACGATTAAAGTATCGGTGGCGATTCTTTTTTGAAATGGTGAATTCATGAAATGATACAAAAAATGTGATTCTAAACTAAGTATAAATCGCGAAAAGCAATAGATTCCTTTCATTTTTTTTACTATGAAAATGTCATGAAATGTCGCCCGATCATGGTGAGTCGGAATCTTGACATGATTGAGTCGGGAGGGGTGTCTTTTCCTCTGTCTCTTGTTCAAGAAGAGACAAAAGTGTAGGAAGGTGGGAAATAGGGTGAATCGACCTACCAGTCCCACCGGGTCATGGCACGGTATTCTGTGAGACGCTCATCGAAACGTTTTCTGTCCATTGTGAACAAGGCGGCGGCAGAGAAGGATTCACAGGTGAAGGAGGCTGCTACCGTGGCGTGGACAATGCCTCGCTTGATGTCGTCGAACGTAGGGGCAAGGCCCGGCAGGCAGGCAAGGTAGCCGGAAAGGGCGCCGAGAAACGTGTCGCCGGCTCCGGTGGGATCGACGACGGATCTCAAAGGCCAGGCCGGACAACGGAACATGCGCAGGCCGTCGCGTGCATTCCGGGCAAAGAGGCTTGCCCCGTATTCCCCCTGCTTGATGATGGCGTAGGCGGGGCCCAGGGAAAGGATGTGTTCTCCGGCTTCAAGAAGACTGTCGGTATGGGCGTACCCCTTGGCTTCATCTTCGTTCATCAGCGCGATGTGGGAGCGCTTCATGACGGCGTCGAGCATTTCCGGCTGACGCGTAATCCACTTGTCCATGGAGTCCGTCAGGACGAGTCGGGGATTACGGCACTGGTTCAGGAACTGGAGCTGGCGGGCGGGTACCATGCAACTTGCGACGATGACCGGGTGATCGCGCAGGACTTCCGGGACATCTACTTCCCAGTTGACCATAACTTCATCTTTGGCTGACACGGTACGCCGTTTGTTCATATTGTCGTAGTATTCTCCTGTCCAGGCGAAAGACGGGCCCTGGTAGCGGACGACATGGTCGAGATTGACGTGTTGCCGTTCGAGGGATTCCATCCAGTCTCCGGGAAAGTCGTTGCCGATGATACTGAGGATGTCCACCGAGTCGGCAAAGAGCCGTGCCGCAACTCCGGCGAAACAAGCGGAACCACCCAGGACGGAGTCCGCCCGGTCGGTAGGCGTAATAATCGTATCAATGCCGATGGTGCCGGAGAGAAGAATGCGGGCTGACATGGAAACAAAAAAAGCGGGAACGGCTTGCAACCGTTCCCGTCGGGTTGGTGAATGGATTACTTGTAGGATTTTTTGAGGATTTCCACTACGTCATCAATGGTGAAGCGGGGCACGTCGATGGCGAACAGGCTGCCCATGGTATCAAATGCCGTCTTGGCATAAGTACGGAATTTTTCCGGTACCAGTTTGTAGTCCGACATTTTCAGGGAATCCACTCCGCAGGCCTTTTGGAGGGCGACTAGCGCGCGGATGAAACCATCGACGGAGGGTTCTTCTCCCATGGCTACAGCCATTTGGGCATAGCGTTCCGGACTGGAGGGGCCGTAGGTTTCATGATAAGCCTTGGAGATCATGATGAGTCCGGCGCCATGGGGCAGGGAGGGATCATAGGCGCTCAGGGCATGTTCGATGGAGTGTTCGGACGAGCAGCAGGACGCGGTTTCTACAATGCCGGAGTAGGTGTTGGCCAGGGCGACATAGCTGCGGGCTTCAATGTTGCCTCCGTCGCGGACGGCCGTGGGGAGATACTTGGCAAGGTATTCGATAGCTTTGAGGGCGAACATGTCGCTGATGGGAGAGGCGATTTTGACGATGTAGCCTTCAACGGAGTGGAACAGGGCATCGAACCCCTGGTAGGCCGTCAGATGCGGAGGAACGGTTGTCATAAGTTCCGGATCGACAATGGATATTGTCGGGAACGTACCTTTGTAGCCGAAGCCTATTTTCTCATGAGTATCTTCCTTGGTGATCACCGTCCAGGGGTCGGACTCCGTGCCGGTCCCAGCTGTCGTGGTGATACAAATAATGGGCAGAGGTTTGTTCGGAACCGGGAGCGCCTTGCCGCTTCCTCCGCTGATGTAATCCCAGTAATGGCCGGGATTGGTTGCCATGACGGCGATGGATTTGGCGGAGTCCATGCTGCTGCCTCCTCCGAGGCCGATGACGAAATCGCATTTTTCCTCACAGGCGATGGCGGCGGCTTCCATCACGTGTTCCACGATGGGGTTGGGCTGGATTTTATCGTATACGATGGAGTCGGCGCCGTTTTCCTTGAGGAGGGCGCGCACCCGGTCGAGATAACCGAGCCTCTTGACGGAGGAACCGCCGATAACAATCATGGCTTTCGTACCGGGGAGTTCGATCTCGGCAAGTTTGTTCAGGGAACCGGGACCAAAATGAATATCCGCGGGCATCAAGAATTGAAAATTTTCGAACATGGACCAACCCTAGCAAGGCCTGCTGCAGTCGTCAAGCAGCCAGCCTGCCCGGTCGGTTCAGGGGGTGCAGGATGATGCGGACATGATTAATCGTGATTTCACAAGTCTTGTAGTTGATATGGGAAATGAATTGTGGCACAAATGCGCAAGGAAACTTAACGACTGGCTCCATGGGACATACGAAGATACACGTAGGATTGGAAATAGGGACTAGCAAGACTTGCATGGTCGTCGGGGAAGTGAAGCCCGACGCCACCGTGACGATCATTGGCGTGGGGGAGGTCAAGAGCTCCGGTGTGATCAAGGGCGAAATAGCCGATCCGGCAAAAGCCATCCAAAGCATTTACGATGCCTGGGTGCTTGCCCAGGATCATGCTGATGTGGACATTATGACGGTTTACCTCTCTGTGACCGGCTCCCACATCGTGGGAAAAACGAACCGCGGCACGTTCCGTCTTCCGGAGGATGAAAGTATCATTAGCCGCGAGCATATGGATGAGGTGACGGACATTGCCAAGGACTGTCCCCTTGGCCCGGATCAGTTTGTCCTGCACCGCGTGCCGGGACTTTTCTCCGTGGACGGGCAGGAGAATCTCAGCAATCCGGAAGGCTTGTCCGGACGGACTCTTGACATCGACTGCCATATTATTCACGGCATGAAGACTCGTATCACCAATTCCCTGCGTTGCGTGCGGGAAGTCCCTCTGGAAGTCGAGGATGTCGTTTTCGCGCCTCTGGCTACGGCTCAATACGTGCTGAGTCGCCAGAGCAAGCAGGCGGGAGCCCTCCTCATCGACATGGGGGGAGGTACGACCGATTATGCCTTGTACATCGAAGGCCAGCTTACCGCCTCCGGTTGCGTGCCGCTCGGCGGAGATCACATTACCAATGATATCCGCCAGTATACGGGTATTCCCTGGGTCAAGTCGGAGTTGCTTAAAAAGACGGAAGGAGATGCCTACGGCAGTCCCGGACGTTCGAGCGATATGGCTCGTTTGGTCGGCGACCCCGGCATGAAAGATTTCTCCGTTTCACGGACGGTTCTCAATGAGTTGATTCAGAACCGCCTTGTGGAAACCTTCAAGGTTCTCAAGAAATGCTTGCCCGACGATGTATTCAAGAAACACCGTTGCAGCGAGGTGTACCTGTGCGGAGGCGCCAGCCTGATGAGAGGCGTCGGCGAATTGGCTTCCCGTATGTTCGGAGTGCCGATTAACCAGCCGAGCATGTCCGAAGATCAGGGTTCGGCTACCTATCTGGACGATCCACGTTATGCGACGGCTATCGGCCTGATTCGGTATGCGCAGATTCTTGATGCGGAACTGCCTCGCAAAACCGGTTTTCTGGGATCCCTTAAAAATTTGATTATGAAGAAAAAACGTTGAACGGCAAACTCCTTCAAATGTTCCATTCTTTAGTTCTATCGATTTCATGCTGACTTATTCTCCTAGCGACGAACCGACTACTCCCCCTCGCGTTGCGATCATCGGGCTGGGTGGTGCGGGAAGCAATGTCCTTCACCTGATGGAAAAGAAGGAATTGCCGGGGTGTTCCCTCTATTCCGTCAATTTGGATATCCGTTTGCTGGAATCATCGGGCGCGCCTCATAAGATTCACCTCGGCAGCAGTGTGACGCACGGGCTCGGTTCCGGGGGCGATCCCCAGGTAGGCGCCCAGGCTGCCCGTGAAAGCGAAGCTTCGCTGGTGCGTGCGCTGGAAGGCTGTTCCCTGGCGGTGATGATCGCAGGGCTTGGAGGAGGTACCGGATCCGGTGCTGCTCCTGTCATTGCCCGCCTTGCCAAAGAACTGGGCGTATTTTTGGTGTCGGTCGTTACCATGCCTTTTGATTTTGAAGGCCCGCGCCGTTCCGAACAGGCTCGTGCCGCTTTGGCGGAATTAGCCCTGTATTCCGATATCCTGGTGCCGTTCGACAACGAAAAAATGGCGGATCTGGTCTCGGCGGACGGCAGTGTCCTCCGGGCGTTCGATGCATCCAACCGCCTGTTGATGCGTGCCGCCGAAGCTGTGCCGATGCTTCATGGCAATCCGGGGCTGGTCCGTTTGGGACTGGATGATTTGCGCACGGTGATGGCCGGTAGAAATCGCAGTTGCCTGTTCGGGTTCGGAACGGCTCGCGGCGGCAATAAGGCCGTCGAGGCTGCCCGCCAAGTCATGGAGTCACCTTTCCTAGCCGCGGCGGAATCCTTGCGTGGCGTCAGTGAAGTCCTTGTGCATGTGACGGGCGGTGAATTGCTGGGGCTGGATGACATCCGAAAGGCTATGGACGAAATGGCACGGCTTTTACCCGGAAGAATGCAGGTCCACTTCGGCGTATCCGTGTGCCCGGAAGCGGGCGATGAATTGCGGCTGGTACTCTTTGCCTCGACGGCGATGCGCGAGCATGTCCGCAAGCCATTGACCGAATCCGCGTTTTCCGCAGAAGCAACGGAGGTTGTCTCTCCGGTTCCTGCTCCCGTTTCCCTGCCGGCAGTGCCGGAAGATGCATTGTCCCACTCCGTCGTTGCCGAACTCCCCGCCGATGAACCGGTTGTTCCCGAATCTCCTGTCCAGGAACCGGTTATAATCATTCATTCCGATATTGATCCTGGTGCGGAATTGGAGCTTCGACAAGAGGATCCCGAGCCTCCTTCCGATGTTTCGTCTGTTCTGCATGTCGAGGTGCCTGCCTTTTCCTTTGAACCGTCAAACCGGACGATGGCTCCTTCTCCTCGCAGTGCGCCCCAGTCCCGCCGTTCCCGTTTCGAGAAGAAAGTCGAGGCTCCAGCGGTTACTCCTCCGGTGGCAGAGCCTCTGCCTGTCGAAGAGGAGGAAGATCCCTTTGACAAGCTCAAGGAGATTTTTGTCGAAAAGTCGCCCGCGGAAATTTTTGCCGGCGATTCCGGCGACTCCACATCTTCCGATGAGGCAATCGATCCCCTTCTTCCGGAAGAAGAGGAGGACGAAGACGGCAAGGGGCTGTTTTCCAATGTCGATGCCTTTATCGTCGACGGAGAAGACCTCGATCTTCCCCCCTTTATGAGAAAGAAAAAATAGGCAGCCCTGGTGGGCTGCCTGATTCAGTCTTTTGTTGTTAACTTCGGATGGGAAGAGAACCCAGGACGGAATTATTTTTTATTTGCTTCCGGCAGCAATAATTCCTTGTACAAGGCGATGGGAGCAAGCCCTCCCCAACCGCAAAAATCATTGCCGGCTCTATCTTTGGGATGATCGCATTGCTCCGGGGAGATATTCTCGAAGACAGTACCTGTTTTGCGCCACAGTTGCGCATTGGCATTGTAGTACCGGCGGGCAATGTCCAGCGCCAGATCGCGTTCGCCCAGCTTCATGAGCCCCCGGATGGCGACATAGGTTGTCGGAGGCCAGACGGAACCGTGCCAATACCCGTGTTCCGGGTTGTATTCCGGTTCATTGGCGGCCAGGGTCGGCAGAGGGACGGGGCGGTTGAATGTCGCGGGATCTTTCAGGGTGGCAACGATTTTCGGAACCCGTTCCTTGGGGACGATTTCCGCAATGAGTGCCCAGAATGCTCCGGCATGGAGACGGGGAATGGTTTCTCCCTGGTAGTAGTCGCAATAGAATCCGAGCTTCTCGTCCCAGCATTTTTCATTGATGAGTTTGGCCATTTCGGCATGCTGGGCACGGTATCGGGCCGCGTCGTCCTTGTTGCCGAGGATATCCGCAATCCTGGAGAGATTCAGGGCATTGAAAGCCATTTGAGATGAAATGTCGATCCACCCCATCTGCTTGTTCCAGCAGTAGAGAGGATTGTTTTTGACGACATTCCACATGCCCTTGCTGTCTGCGGTAATATGTTTTTCTTCAATATGGATTCCCCCGGCCATCGAAAATCCGGGTTTTTTGGGAAGGCGGGGCAAGTCGTCCATGCCTCCGCCGAGGGCATCTCCGTAAAACAATCCGTCGTCCCGGCGGTAAGCCTTCCAACAGAAATCATGATGCTTTTTCAGGTGAGGATAAACTGTGTGGAGGCGGGCCTTGTCCGTAACACCTGATTCGAACAGTTCCCACTCGGCCCAGCATAAAATAGGAGGATTGAACGAGATGGGATGCTCCCGACTCCAGTAAGGCTTTCCATCGCGTTGGAATTCCCGGCAGATAAAACCGTCAGGCTCCTGGAGCATGTAAAAATTGTCAAGCGATGTCGTGATGGGGAAATGATCCGGTGCGTGCTTGGCCCAGAGCGTACAGAAAACCGTGTCCCACAGGAACAGACCGGAGAAGCCGCCTCCGGTGGCGAGACGGGGTTTCAGCGGCACTTTGGGAGGAGACTGTTTGTCGGCTTCCTCGACTTGAGCAATTTTCCGGTCGGCGATTTTCAAGGCGCCTTCGTAAAAGGCTTTCATGAATTCCGGGGTGAAATTGTCGTTGTTGATGGCTCCGGGTTGAGAACTTGCAGGAGGAGTCTCAGGTCTTCCGCCTGCTCCTTCCGCATGCGCTGGCAATAGCGGCAGAGAGGCAAGGGCCAGGCCGGAGCAAAGAGCCAGAATTTTGAAATCCGTGGGGTTCATGGAATATCTCATTTCCTATTCATACGGGAATGAGGAGTTTTTTCTTTCTTTCATTTCCAAAAGGCAAAAGGAACTGGCGGATATTTATTGTTTAATAGCCGCCCCGAGAGTGTCCAAAGGGGACTCTTCGAGGTGCAATTCGCGGACGACGACTTGGAAGATGAACAGGCTGGCCGCTGCGTCGAACAGGGCATTGTGCCAGGTTTTTCCGGGCAGGAGGGCAACCAGGTTATCCGAGATACCCAGTGCGTCCGCTACGCTACGGAGGGAGTAGTCCGGCAGACAGGGCAGGCACATGCGCGCGAGCGCGAGCGTGTCGATCCACGGGCCGAACCCGTGACCGGGGAAATGCCGCAGAAAACGTCTTTCCGTAGCCGGATTGTGGCCGATGACGACGGTGTCTGCGAGATGGTTTTGGATGGTGCCCCAGAGGCTCAGGAAGGATGGAGCCCCGGCGAGCATTTCTGTGGTGATGCCGTGTATTTTAGAGGCGCTCCAGAGGACGGGTTTATCCGTTGCGATGTAGGACTCCCACAACAAGGGCTCTTCCTGCCAGCTTCCGATGCGGGCAATGCCGATCTGGACAGGCTGATCGGTTTCTCCCGGGGCGGCTCCCGCCGATTCGAAATCGATGGCGGCGAAACGGCATTCCTGAATGATGCGGGAGAGGGGTAGACGCATGAATGGGGCTGAAAGTGGGGGCTGCTAGAATAATTCCAATTGGGCCTGTTCGGCACGGGGCAGCGTGTCGTCCATATCCGTATTTTTAGCGCGCGGTTCCTCTTGAAGACGGGGAGATTTCTGCTTTTTGGCCGGACGGGTGGAGTTCATTTCCAGGTGGGAGAGGATTGCCTTGGCCCTGTCCACGATGGAGGAAGGCATGCCGGCAAGGCGCGCGACCTGGATGCCGTATGATTTGTCGGCGGCTCCCGGGATGATTTTGCGAAGGAAGACGATCTCGTCGTGCCATTCCCTGACGGCGACATTGCAGTTGGCGACTCCCGGGCGCGATTGCTCCAGATCGGTTAGTTCGTGATAGTGAGTGGCAAAGAGCGTGCGGGATTGCAGTTTGTCGTGCAGATGCTCGGCGACAGCCCAGGCGATCGAGAGGCCGTCGAATGTGGCGGTTCCGCGACCGATTTCATCGAGGATGACCAGGGAGTTTTCCGTGGCATTGTTGAGAATGAGGGACGTTTCGCTCATTTCCACCATGAAGGTGGATTGTCCGCGAGCCAGGTCGTCGCTAGCTCCCACGCGGCAGAAGATTCTGTCCACCAGGCCGATAATTGCTTCATCGGCGGGTACGTAGGAACCTATCTGAGCCATGAGGGCAATCAGGGCTACCTGGCGGATGTACGTGCTTTTTCCGGCCATGTTGGGGCCGGTGATGAGGATGAGGCGGGAATCCTCCGGAGTCATGTCCGTATCGTTCGGTACGAAAGACTGGTTTGTCAGCGTCTGCTCGATGACGGGATGGCGACCGTTGACGATGTGCAGGCGGCGGCTTTGTTCCAGCACGGGGCGGCAGTAGCGGTTGCTTTGGGCGCATTCCGCAAGAGCCAGGAGGACATCCAGCTCGGCCAGAGCATCGGCAGTCGACTGGATCGGGTCGATGTAGGCGGAGAGGCTTTCGCGGAGACGGACGAATTCCTCGTATTCGAGTTGGCGGGAGCGTTCGTCGGCGCCGAGGATGGTATTCTCCATCTGCTTGAGTTCCGGAGTGACGAATCGTTCGGCATTGGCGAGTGTCTGCTTGCGGGTGTAATCGTCGGGGACCTTGTCGTAGTGGGACTTGGTCACCTCGATGTAGTAGCCGAACACATTGTTGAAGCGGATTTTGAGCGAGTCGATTCCCGTGCGGATGCGTTCCTTTTCCTGAAGTTCCGCAAGCCAGAGTTTGCCATCGCGCGATGCGAGGCGCAGTTCGTCCAGATTGGGCAGGTAGCCGTCCTTGAGGATGCCGCCTTCCTTGATCGTGACGGGAGGTTCGTCCTCAATGGCGCGGTCGAGCAGGGCGACGAGGTCGTCGAAACTTCCCAGGCGTTCCAGAATTTTCCGGAGCAGGATGCCCTCGCCGTTCAGAGCGGTAAGATCGTCCCTGACGTCGGGAATGCGGGCGAGGGAGCACCCCAGGGCCTTGAGGTCGCGGGCGTTGCCCGTTCCCTGGGCAAGCCGGCCGGTGAGACGTTCCATGTCGCGGATATTCTTGAGACTCTCCCGTAGTTTGCTCATCAGGAAAGGTTCCGCGAGCAGGTTGGCGATCATGTCCTGGCGGGAGTGTAATTCGTCCAGATCGCTGAGGGGATGCAGCACCCAGTCCCTCAGTTTGCGGGCTCCCATCGGCGTGGATGTTCTGTCCAGCGTACCGAGCAGGGACAACTTGACCCCGTTGCGCGAATCGACGAGGTCGAGGTTTCTCTGGCTGGCTTGGTCGATCAGGACGGTACCGGAACCGGCGCGGACGGACAATCGGCGCAGGTGCCCCGTCGGTCGGCGGAGCTGGTAGGAAAGATAGTGGAGGATGGCGCCTGCGGCACCAAGGGCGCGATCCATGCCGGAGCAGCCGTAGCCGTCGAGAGAATGGACGCCGAAGTGGTCCAGCAGGGCGGGGATGGCCGTCGTGGGCAGAAACGTATAAGCGTCGTAGTAAAGAGTGACGGCCACGCCGGGAAACATGTCCTTTTGTTCGTCGCTGATGAGGAGTTCGGATGGATTGATACGGGCGATTTCATCCAGAAGGAGATTGATGTCTTCGAATTCGGCCAGCGAGAATTCCCCCGTCGTATGGTCGGCGCAGGCAAGTCCGAACGTTTTTTTGTGCTTGAAGAGGGCGACAATATAATTGTGAACCGAACTGTCCAGCAGATTGAGATCGGCCAGCGTTCCGGCGGAGATGATCCGGGTGATCTCGCGTTCGACGAGTTTTCCGGGAACGGGTGTGCTCATTTGTTCGGCAATGGCAATGCGTTTGCCGGCTTTGACGAGCTTGCCGATATAGGCTTCCGCAGCATGGTGAGGAACGCCGCACATGGGGATGCTTTGCCGTTTGGTGAGTGTCAACCCCAGGATGCCGGCCCCTTCCTTGGCATCTTCGAAGAACATTTCATAAAAGTCTCCCATGCGGTAGAAGAGGAACACGTCTTCTGGCAGGCCCTTCTTCATGCGAAGGTACTGCTCCATCATCGGAGTTACGCTGGAGGGCTGGTCGGTCATGGAACGGGAAATAATGTAATACGAACTCTTCCCGATGGCAAGGGCTCGCGCCTCCCATTTTAGAAATCCCAGATGTTGCGGACAATCATGTATGTAACGGTCAGCATGCCGAATCCATAGTATGTCCGTGCCCGGACAAGTTGCCACCACCTGGGCTGCGTATTCCCCCGGATCATATACAGGAAGGAATGTATGTATTCAATCAATAGGACTCCTGCGGCAGGTATCCAAAATATATTGTACCGGATGGCTTGGAGATAATCGCCCTGCAGACAGGCAAAATACGCACGCGTCCCTCCACACCCCGGGCATTTGAGTCCGGTATAATGGGCCAGGGGACAAAAGGGTACCAGATCCCGTACCCATTGAATGGTTGCCGGGCTCTGGTGTTTGAGAACGATAAAGAAAGTGAAGGCAAAAAGTGCCAACCCTGTCAGGAGCAAGAAGTACTTGCTGCGACTCCACAGGAATTTTCGTGTTTGTACACAGCCGCCATCTCCGGTGGTTTTGAGAAAGTGCCCGAACAAAAGAGTAGTGGGATATCTTGTCCTTCGGCAAAAGGTTTGGGCCGATCTTAGACGGAAATAACGAATAGGGAGATACAGATCGCGATGCAGGCAACCCCAATAATGGCGCTGATGATGCTCCATTTCTTGGCTTCGTCGGCCTTTTCTCTTGCTTCTTGCATTTTTCCGGCGATGAGAAGGACATCTACTTTAGAGGCGCAGATAATGGCGTAAATACCGGTCGGCTTTCATCGGGGACGGGTGCCAGTTCCCGTGCGAGGCTTTCCGGGGCGGGGATGGCTTCCGGGATGTCCTTTTTGGCGGGGATGCCCAGTTCTCTCAGTTTTCGGGCGCGGGGAAGGAGGCGGCTTTCGTAGGAAGCGACGGCTTTGTTGAATTGGGCAACGGTTCTGTTGAGGCTTTGGCCGACAGAGCAAAAATGCTCCGTAAGAGTAATGCAGCTGTCGTAGAGGTCGGCTCCGGCCTTGGAGATGGCGCGGGCGTTTTCGGCGAGTTGTTCCTGGCGCCAACCGTAGGCAACGGCCCGCAGGAGGGCAATGAGCGTCGTAGGCGTAGCCAGAATGACCCGGTTGTCGACTCCGGTCTCGATCAGGGTGGGATCCGCTTCCATGGCCGCCTGAAAGAACGATTCCCCGGGCAGGAACATGACGACAAATTCCGGCGTGTTCTCAAACTGGGAAAAGTAGGATTTGGAACCCAGCCGCGTCAGGTGGTCGCGTACCTGGCGGGCATGGCGTACGAGGAGGCTGCTCCTCTGGTCGGGATCTTCGGTGGCCATGGCTTCCAGGTAGGCGTTCATCGGCGCTTTGGCATCAACGATGATGTGGCGGTTGCCCGGGAGGTTGACGACGAGGTCGGGACGGATGGACGACTGATCGTCGTTGCGGCTTGTCTGGACGGTAAAGTCGCAGTATTCGACCATGCCTGCCATTTCGACGACGCGCCGTAGTTGGAGTTCTCCCCATTTGCCGCGCATGTTGTTGTTGTGAAGTGCCTGGGAGAGTCGGCTCGTTTCCTTGCGGAGCGTCGTGTTGCTTTCAGTGATAAGCTTGATTTGTTCCCGGAGCGAGGCGTAGGTGAACTGGCGGTCTTTTTCCATGTCTCCGAGTTTGTTTTGCACCTGGCGCAGGGTGTCGCCGACAGGCTGGAGGAGAGATGAAATGGCTTGTTTTCGGGAATCGAGTTCGTGAACTGCCTGTTGCTGTTGAGCTTGGAAATGGGTTTGCGCGAGGGTGAGGAACTGTTCGTTGGAGGCTTTGAGGGCACGTGCGCCTACTTCGGCAAAAGATTCCCTGAGTGTTTCGCGCGCCTGGGCAAGCAGGGCGTCTGTCTGGACGGAGGTTTCGCGGACGGCGTTCAGCTCGGCTTCGGCACGGATGACGCGTTCCCTGGTCCGGAACAATTGCACGGCGAGGACGGCGGCCAGGACAAGAAGCAGGATGACGAGGCTCCAGGGAAGAAGTTGAAAGATGAGTGAATCCGGCATAGGAAATTAAGAGGAAGTGTAATGGAGAAGAGAGTATTTTCAAGACAAGATCGTTGATAGTGCGTGCAGGAGGATATTTTGTCCATAATTCAACAAAGTTTGATTATAGACGATTTTGCCTGTGGGAAATGCGTATGAATAGACAAGACATATCTATGTCTTTGGGAGGTACTCCTTAAAAAATTAAACGATCAACAACGGTATGAATCATCAAAAATGCTATACACGTCGGAATAAGGGGATGCCCGAGGGGGGCTTCCATCGGTTCTTCAGGTTTGCAACTCTTGTTTGTTGCTTATACGGAACCGGGATGGTTGTCGGAGCGAATGTCCCCTCCCAAACTGCTTTCTTGCTGGATGCCAACGCTCCTTCCGGGACGGTGCCATGGAATGGGGCGCAGGTTTATGAATATGGGGAGGATAAGGTTCAGGCTCCGGCGGATCAGCGGAAAGTGTTTTTTGGGGAGATGATCAATCTTGGTTTTGACCAATTGCCCCAAGGCCAGGATTGCATCGTCCGGGCTACGTTTTTGTCTGACCAGGAACGCATCCTGTTGATAGGAGCCAACGGCATTGCTCTGGATGATTGCTTCAAGCCGGAACCCGGAAAAGTTGTCGAACGGGAGTGGACGGTTCCGGGGAAATACCTGAACAAGGGTTACCTGAATTTGACGGTCTACGCGATGGCTGGGCCGAATGCCGTTTTACAGAAGCTGGAAATCCTGACGACGGATGGCAAAGCGTTGAAAATGATTACCGGCAAGGATATTGTCCGCCTGTCGGATGAGGATATTGATCGTCTGGTTTTACCTACTCCCAGAATAACACCCAGACCCGACCGTGTGGAAGGGGTGGAACAAGCTGTCCTGAGTCTGAACGGCGTGTGGGAATTCTCTCCTGCGGAAGGCAAGGCGTTTTCCCCGATTCAGGTGCCGGGGGAATGGAAGATGCAGGGATTCGATGTGGCTCCCTATGCAAAGGCCGTTTACAGGAAGTCGTTTTCCGTACCTCAGGATTGGAAAGGGAAACGGATTAGGCTTCGTTTTGATGCCGTACATTCCGATTGCCGCATTTTGTTGAATGGCAGGGAAGCGGGGGGGCATCGGGGAGGTATGGTTCCGTTTGAACTGGATGTGACCGATCTGGTTTCGGTGGGAAGCAATCAGCTGGAAGTCCTGGTGCAGTCGGAATCCGTAGCCGATTCGATGAGTTGTATTTCCGAGTATGCCGCTCATCGGGTGGGGGGAATCCTGCGCAAGGTGACCATCTTTTCCATTCCGGAGACTTGCGTTGTGGATGAGTCGTTCAAGACGGATGTCGATCCGGTAGCGGGTCGTGCAGCAGTGCATTACCAATCATGTCTGGAGAATGCCGGCAAGCAGCCGTGCAAGGTGGAATTGACGACGCTTCTCCGGGATCCCCAAGGGAACATTGCCGGAGAACGAACGGAGCATCTGGAGCTTCAGGCCGGGGAATCGAAGTCGGTCAATATCCGTCTTGATGTAGACAAGGCGCAGCTCTGGACTTCGGAAACTCCTTCGCTCTATAAGTTGGAAAGCCGGATCAAAACGAACGGCAAACCTGCGTACTCGAAAGTGGTGAAAGTGGGACTCAGAGAAGTCGAAGTGAAGGGCAACGAACTCTTCGTCAATGGAAAACCAGTGAAGCTGATGGGTGTCAACAGGCACGAAGTCCATCCTCTTTCCGGGCGTTCCTTGTCGGGTGAACTGTGCCGCAAGGATGCGCAGATGTACAAGGATGCCAACGTCAATTTGGTGCGTACGTCTCATTATCCGCCCAGTGAGGAGTTCTTGAATGCCTGCGATGAGCTGGGGCTTTTTGTGGAATGTGAATCGGCTCTTTGCTGGGTTGGGCAGAATGGGGTTTGGTATGGGAAGTTTGATGTGAATGATCCCTTGTTTTTCCGGTATGCGCACCTGCCCAATATGGAACAGATCGTTGCCTATAAATCCCACCCCAGCATTGTGATCTGGTCGATGGCCAATGAATCGAACTGGAATCAGTGGTGGGGCCGGGTTTTGAATGTGAACAAAAAATTGGACTCCAGCCGTCCCTATACTTTCCACCACCAAAACATGAAGGGGGAAAAACTCAGAATCTGGGGTGTGGATATTGCCAACCAGCACTATCCCTCAGAACACAATTCCGATGAATGGAGTTCTCACAAAGAACCGTTATGGTTTGGAGAATACGCCCATTTGCAGTGCTACAATCGCCGTGAGCTGATGACGGATCCTTCTATTCACGAGGATTGGAGCCGTCCTCTGCAGAGGATGGTAGACTTAATGTGGAAACAGAAAGGTTGCCTCGGAGGAGCTATTTGGAGCGGTATTGACGACATCTTCATCCTGCCCGACGGCTCGGAATGCGGCTACGGCAGCTGGGGGCCGATTGACGGATGGCGGCGGGAAAAGCCGGAATACCACGGCATGCGGATGGCCTATACGCCGATGAGGCTCTTTTCTTCCTCTGTGAACCAGGAGGGGAAACTTGTCTTGAATGTGCAAAACAGATTCAATTTCAAAAATCTTAATCAATTTTCCCTGCGTTGGGAATGCGGGGGAAAATCAGGGGAAATGAAGGCGGATATAGCTCCGCATGCCCAGGGTGAGATTGTCGTTGGTCAGGAGTTGCCGAAAGGTGCTTCGGTGGATATTGTCCTTCGGGATCTCCAGGGAAAAGAACTGGCTCGTGAACGCGTGGTGGTTCCCGGAGGCCCGGAACGGAAAGTCAATGAACAGATTGTGGACAATCTCGTTGCCGGACGCATTGACCCGGACGGGAAAAATATTGTTTCGCCTGTGATCCCGGAATTGCCTTTGCCGGTACCGTTGGTCCAGAGTGTCAATGGAGAAGGCGGTACCCAACTGGTTGGACAAAAGATTACTCCCCTGACCGATTTGGGGGACTGGACATGGACGGGACATGCTGTTTCCGGCAAAACTCACTGTTTCGAAGGAACCGGAGACATGGGGACGGGGACTCTGTTTCTGACTCCGGAAGATAACGGGATGGTGAAGGTTAAGTACGAATTGACCGTTCCCATTGATGTCAACCCCAGACAATGGGGTGTGGTGTTCACTTTGCCGGATTCTTTCGATACGATCGAATGGGATCGCAATCCTCATTGGGCATGGTATCCGGATGGTCACATCGGGCGTGCCTGCGGAGAGGCTCGTGCCAATGTTACGGCTCCCGATCGGGGAAGCAGGCCGTCCGGCCCGCCTGCCGCTTTGTGGAAGGATGATTCCAATGAATTGGGGAGTAACGATTTTCGCGGAACAAAACTCGACATCAATTATTGTCGTATGAAGTCGCCGGAAGGTGGTTCCCTAGTCATTGTACCTGTGTCCGGAGGACCCAGGCAATCCGTACGTGCCTGGAAGGACAAGGGGAAAACCCGTGTGCTGGTATCCGGCTTTACGACGGGAGGTTCCGACAGATTCTTCTGGATCCATTATCAGAATGAATACAAAAATATCAAGAAAGGCGATACTATTTCGTCGGAATTCATGATCGGTCTGAAGCAAAAAGATTGATTTTCCTGCTTTGTTCCACCCGCAGATTCTTTTCGTCAGACAGGCAGGGCGAGGGGAATGCGGGTGGCGTTGTTGTTTTCATCATAGTCCCCTTCATCTTCATCCAGAGGAATCGCCTGTGGGATGTCCTCGTCTCCTCCTTGACCGGATGGCCCGACGGGAAGAGCCAAAGGCGGTTCTTCCTCATTGGGAGAGGCGTTGCCGGCCGGCAGCGCCGAAGGGATGGACTCTTCCTCCAGAGGTATAGCCAGGGGAATATGCTTGGTACACATTTTCGAGGGAGGAGTGACGCCCGGCATAGTCTCGTAATAGGCGGTTCTGGCTGCGATGCACCCCGAATGGGCAATCTGCCCGGATTCCCGGCAGAGCTGGACGGCGCGATTGTGGGAACCGGGGGACGTGCGGATTTTTCCGCATGGGTAGCCTTCCTTTTCTGCATGGATCATGATATCCGCCCAGATGGGGAGAGCCAGCGTGCCGCCGTAGCCGCGGTCGACGATGGTTCTCTGGCGGTCGAACCCCACCCAGACACAGGCGGTGAGACTGGATGTGTATCCGGCGAACCAGGCGTTCATGTACTTGTTGGTCGTACCTGTTTTACCGCCGCACGGGGCTTTGAAACCAAGCGTTTTGAGTTGTCCGGCGGTGCCTCCCGGCTGTGTCACCTGCTGGAGCAGAGCGGACGTCATGTTGGCGGCTCTCTGGGAAAAGGCTCTGCGACTCGTCTTGCGCGAGTAAAACAGAGTCTGATCCTCCGAGTCGGAAATCGTCTCAATGATGTAGGGAGTAGGACGAATGCCTCCATTGGCAAAGACGGTGTAGGCACTGGCTACATCCAGTGGGGATGCCTCCCACGTGCCCAGGTAAGTGGCGGGAGTTACGGCAATTTTTCCCTGGAATCCTGCGAGACGGGCATGGTCGATGACATTGCGGAGACCGGCCATGTGACCGATGCGCACGGACATGGTGTTGCGTGATTTGATCAGGCCGTAGGAGGCTGGCTGCATACCGCGGAAGGAGTTGTCCGAATTGCGGGGCGACCACTTCCCGGCCCCGGGGATTTCTCCGGGACGAATCGGACCGTCGGAAACGACGGTTGATGGCGAATACCCTTTTTCAAAGAATGTCGTGTAGACAAACGGTTTGAACAGGGAACCGACCTGACGACGGGATTGAACGGCACGGTTGAAGCGCGATTCTTCCGCATCACGCCCTCCGACGACGACGAGAAGTGCGCCGTTGGCATTGTCGATCGTGACGCAAGCGGCCTGGACGTAGTCGGGCCGGGTTTTCTCCCGGGTTTCCTTCGGCAGGGCAAGGTATTGGGCCCGTGTAGGATTTTTGTATCCTTTGGCGGTTTCTAGTTTTCCGAGGTGTTTGTTGATGGAATCGATGGCGGTGTTCTGAAGGTCAAGATCCAGAGTGGTGCGGACGATGAGTCCTCCGAGGCGGATGTTTTCATCTTCCAGAATGTTGTCGAGCTCCCGGCGGATCAGTTCCATGGCGTAATTCTCTTCGGAACGGGATTGGGGCCGCCGGGTGACGATAGGTTCCTTCAATGCGCTCTGGTAGTCGTCTTCCGTGATTTTACCATGATCTTTTAACAACCGTAGGACGATGTTGCGTACTTCTTCGGCGCCTTTGGGGTTTTTGTAGGGAGAAAACTCATTGGGACCATAGATGATACCGGCGAGAAGCGCGCATTCCGACAGGGTGAGCTGGGATGGTACCTTGTCGAAGTAGCCTCGGGAGGCGGCGGCAATGCCCATGAAGGTATGTCCCCAGAAAATACGGTTGATGTAGGCTTCCAGAATCTCGTCCTTGGAGTAGGTTGCTTCGATGCGTTTGGCGAGGGCTATTTCCACCAGCTTGGTATTGATGTCGCGCTTCTGGTGGTTAAAGGTTGTCTTGGCCAGCTGCATGGTCAGGGTTGAGGCTCCCTGCGTGGCACGTTTGTGCTTGATCAGTTGCTGGAAGGCTCGTCCGACACCGATCCAGTCCACCCCTCCGTGCGAGTAGAAACGGCTGTCTTCACGGGCAAGCAGGGCCTGAATGAAGATCGGGGGGATTTCACTTAACTTGACGCGGACGCGGTTTTCTCCATGAAGCCTGCCGATTTCCCGGTTTTTCCGGTCGAGGACGATGGTACGTTCCGGCATTTTCTGAACTTCGGAAATATCGTAGCGGTTGGCGATGGTACCGTAGAGAAATACGAGGATGCCTCCGGCGAAACAGGCGACGAAACAGACGCTTAGCAGGATGCGCAACGGCCATATGAGGAACCATTTGGCATTGCGCGTGATTTTGTAGATGATCCGGAAGGGCAGGGAGACCAGGCTCCATATGAGAAACAGGATGATTCCGAACAGTGAGAATTTTTTACCTTTTCTGCGGGGCAGGGATTCTGGGAGCAGAGGTTCGTCTTCAAAACGGAGCCTGGGTTCCGGCTGTCGCGGGGGAGGTTCGGAGATCTGGCGCGGGGCCGTACGTCTGCGGGAACGAGGAGGAGGGGCATCGAATTCTTCCTCGTCATAGTAGCTTTTCCTTCTGCGGGAGACAGGAGGGCGTTCGTCGTCGTAGTCGTTGTCTTCGTTCCGGGGTGGAGTGCTGCGGCGAGGCGATCTTCTGGAGGGCGAGGCTTCGGCGTATTCGTCAGAGTCGGGATCAAGATCTCCGGGCTTCTTTTTACGGGGACGAACATGGGACCAGTCCAGTTCTCCATTGCTGTTGCGGCGGGAACTTCCCGAATTGCCCTGTGGACGCTTGCTGGCCATGCAGGCATGTATGTACCATATCTTGACAGGTGGGTCTAAGAAAAAGAATGTGCGCCCGAATTCCTGGTATGACACGGGCGCATTTTTGCATGAACATATTGAACAGACACGTAGTCCAAAGAAAAAGCAACTGTCTGATAAACTATCCATGACGTTTCGTTTCCCTTATTTATTGACGCTCGCATTACTGGGGTGCCTGATGGTTCCTTCGGCTTGGTCTGTACCCGCCGGGTCGCTGGCGGAGTTGAAGCAGATTCAGGAGGAAGTCCACCGGGTGGAACGCAAAGTGACACCGGCAACGGTGGCCCTGCTTTCCGATCGTGGCGATACAGGCAGCGGGGTTATTGTTAGCCGTGACGGCCTCGTTCTGACTGCAGCCCACGTTGTCCAGGGGGATGAGGTGATGCGGGTTATTTTTCCTGACGGTCGTATGGGCAAGGCTCGCGTATTGGGCGCCAATTACACGCGTGACGCGGCCATGGTGCAGATCGAAGACGGAAAGAACCTGCCTTTTGTGGAATTGGGCGATTCGGATTCCATCAGCGTCGGGGATTTTGTTGTCGCCCTGGGGCATGCCAAAGGTTATGACCCGGCTCGCCGAGCACCCATCCGCCTCGGCAGGATGAACACGGACGGCAAGCAACGCTTCATGATTTCGGAATGCACGCTGATTGGCGGTGATTCCGGCGGTCCCCTTTTCAATATGCAGGGCAGGCTGGTAGGTATCCATTCGTCCATAGGTCCGCTTCTGAAGGTCAATAACCATGTTCCGGTCAATGTGTTCAAACAAGACTGGAAACGCCTCCTCAAAGGCGAACAATGGGGGGTTCTGGGCTTGCATCCCATGGCCGACCCGGATACGCCTGTCCTGGGTTTTTCCATGGCCTATATGCAGGGAGTGGACGGTGTCATCGTGGATGGCATCGTGGCCGATTCTCCCGCTGACCAAGCCGGGCTTCAACTGGGCGATCTGGTGACTCACTTGGGGGAACGACGCGTCAGCAATCCCCGGGATATGCTTCGGGAGCTGGGACGCCACCATCCCGGAGAGAGCGTCGATCTCGTCGTCATCCGCAAAGGGACGACGTACAAGGCTCCCCTGAAGCTGGGGAGGAGGGGAGATCTCTTGCAACCTTATTACAGACAACGTTAACTTTTTTGCGATACCGATGTTTTCGAAATTAATCGTTCCGATGTTTCCTTTGGCTTTGGGCGTTGCCTGCTTCGCCCAAGAGATTGTGAGTCCGCTGCCTCCTGAAGATTTGATTGCCGAACAGGATAAGGCGGTTCTTGATCGTCAGGCTGGAGAGATTTTCAAGCAATGGGATACTCTTGCCAAACCTCTTGCCGGTTCGGTTGTCCACATTATTTCCGGCAACCGCCTCGTGGCGGTGGGTACGGTCGTGGCGCCGGGAAAGGTGATGAGCAAATTCAGCGACCTGAAACTTGCCCGCGGCTTGCTCGCCGTGATGGACGCTTCCGGGCATGTGTACGACATGCGCCCTCTGGCCCGCGTTCCGGAACATGATCTGGTTCTGCTGGATGTACCGGGATTGAAGGTTCCTCCGGTCAAGTTTGCCGACAAACCGTCCGCGTTGAACGAAGGCGACCTGGTGGCTGCCGTGATGCCCGGCGGTCGAGTGACTGATTTCGGTGTTGTCTCTGTTGCCGAGCGTAGTCTGCGGGAAGAGGATCTCCCCTATCTGGGACTTGTCGTAGATCCTTCCTGGGAAGGCAAAGGGGCTCGAGTGGCGGACGTGGAGGCTGGCGGCGGTTCCCATCTCGCCGGGTTGGGGCGTGGCGATGTCATTACGAAGGTGAACGGAACGGTACTGGACGGTATTTTTTCCCTGCGCAAAGCACTTAACGGAGTCAAGCCCGGCGATACGGTTCCAGTGGAATATTCCCACGGCGACAAAAATGTGAAAACGAGCATTCGTACCGCTTCCCGGCCGACCGACAGGATGCGTTTTCCTCAAAAGCGGCTGGAGTTGATGAATTCCATGGGCAACCGGATGAATGCCCGGCGGGATGGTTTTCCTTTGGTCGTGCAGACGGACATGACGATTGCTCCCGAATTTGCAGGCAGCCCGGTCATTAACTTGAACGGTGAAGTAGTCGGCATGGCTCTTTCGCGTGCGGGGCGCATGGAAACCTACATTTTGCCCGGATGGCTCTGGAAGGATCTTACCAAGAGCATTCTTACTCAGCTCGAAGAAGCAAGACTGGCTGCGGAACGGGAATCCATCCCTCTGGCCGAACCCGTGGAGGATGAAGACAAATCCGATGCCGGTACGATGCAACCTCGCTTGGATGATATCCGCAAATCCTTGCAGAAGAAGGGCTACCAGCCTAAGGATTATTGAAGCGACCGTTGAAAATAGGAAAGAACCGAGGCGGTTTTTACCAGAATAGGATGGCGCAGGTCAATACGGCGATGCCGTAGCAGATGCCGGCAATGCAGAAAGCGTTCCACCGTTTGACGGATGCCGTTAGCCAGTGGGTCATGTCGCGGTACAGGTAAGGTTTGCCTACCCAGAACAGGCAAAGAATGACGACGACATAGCCCCACAGGGGAATAAGGATTCGCGTGGCCGGTTCCTTGAGAAAGGCCGCTGTCATGAACGGACTGACAGCCAGTAGTCCCAGCATGCCTAGAGCCCGAGGGAAGAGCAGTTCTTTTACCTGGGTGGCCAGCAGGAAGAAAAAGACCGGACAGGCAAGCTGAAGGAGCCAGCGGATGCTTTCGAATTCGGACAAATTGACGCGCATTTTGCTGAATATACCCATGTTCTCCGGACCGATCAGAAGGAAGAACCAGATGATGGCTATCCCCAACGTGATCTGGGCCAGCATCGTGTTGCGCGCGGATTTCCGGGTGAATTCCATGAACGCCTTATTGTTGATAAGTGCCAACAAGTGGCTCAGAATCAAACCCGTGCCGAGGACGTAGCCGGCTACGGCCAGGGGGATCATCTGGTAGGCGTGGAGAGGGGCTTCGTTCATGTTGCGTTTTAGCCTAATGATTCCGCGCTCCGGGTAAAGGAGAATCTCGGCATGAACGGTTGTAATTTGAGCGCGGGGAACCGTTTGGGAGTCATAGCTGCATGCAGGAAAAAGAAACGAATAGATTGGCCTCGTGGCTGATGACTCTTGCCGGCGGCATGGCAGGCGCAATGGCTTTGGGTAACGAGGTACCGGTGGATATTCCTCCTCCGGTGGCGGACATGTCGAAAAAACCGTTGACTCCCGAGGAAAAGAGAGTGATCGAGCAAAAGGGAACGGAGCGACCCTTCACAGGTAAATACGTTGATTTTAACGAGAAAGGTATTTACATCTGCCGTAAATGCGGGACTCCGTTATACCGTTCCGAGTTCAAGTTCAAATCTTCCTGCGGCTGGCCCAGTTTCGATGATGAAATCCCCGGCGCCGTGAAACGCGTTCCGGATGCCGATGGCAAGCGAACGGAAATTCAGTGTGCCCGGTGTGGCGCTCACCTCGGCCATGTATTTCTCGGAGAAGGCTTTACGCAGAAGAATACGCGCCATTGTGTCAATTCCGTGTCGATGGTGTTCGTGCCTGAACGGAAGGAGAAAGATCAAGAGTAAGGCTTCTTTTTCCTATCTTGGTTTCCACTGTTTGCGTGATGAACAGTTCTCTGGGAGAAATTGGTTCTTGATTCAAAGAAGTGGGTGGGAAAGGGAAGATCTCGGGACCCCCCAAGACAAAACCGCCATCGGGGAAAACCCGATGGCGGTTGAATGAGATATTGCTTGTACGGCTTCCGGTAGATTACCAGAAGATAGCGTACAGGACGACTGTAGCGGCAATGACGAACCAGCCGAAGAACTTCGCTTTGGGAGAGCTTTCGAGGCTGACTTCGTTCTTGGCGGGCAGCACGATGGCTTCACCGCCGCGCGAGGCATTGATGATCGTGAAGATGAAGCCGATGATAACGATGGTCACAAAGCAGATGGACATGCGGTTCAGGAACGGCAGGGACGGCCAGAAATACTGCAGGGCACCATACATGGCCGCGTTAATTGCAATCCCGAGCCAACCGAAAATACGCGGGCACTTCGGCACGAAGAAGCCGAAGAGGAACACGCAAAGGGCTCCCGGGCTCAGGTATCCTTGGAATTCCTGAATGAAGGTAAAGATACCTCCAAAGATCGGATTGTCCAGGAACGGAGCAAGACTGGTAGCGATGAGTACGCAACCCAGGACGCCTAGTTTGCCGACCGTGACGAGTTCCGAGGACGTAGCGTCCTTGCGGAGCTTGTTGTAGATGTCCATCGTGAAAATAGTCGATGCCGAGTTCAACATGGAGGCCAGTGAGGAGACTACGGCTCCAAACAGGGCGGCCAGCACGAACCAGGTGAGGCCGGTACCGGGCATGAGATTCTTCAACAGAGTCGGGAAAGCGGCGTCATAATCGAAACCGACGATCTTTTTGGATGTTTCAATTTTCTTGTCCTTGGCTGCCTGGAGGATGACTTCGTTGGCTTGTACGACAGGCTTGATCAGGCGGATGCGTTCCGTCTTGATGGTGTTTTCGTTGTTGATGTCGTCCCTCAGGGTCTTGAGAGCGTTGACGAGGTTGATTGACGTCTTGGCTCCGTTTTCCCCGGCGACTTCGATATTGGTCGGATCCATTCCCACGAGCTTGGCGTTGTGGAGGATGGATTCTTCGGCAAATGCGATTTGGGTTGTGGTGCCTTCTCCGCGAAGCTTGATTTCCTTGGCTTCAGGTTCGGCAGCCATCAGAACACTGGCGTCAATAAAGAACACGGTCTTGTCTTTCTGCCCGTTATTGACGATATTTGCGATGACTTCTTTTTGGTTGCTGTAAGCGGATTCACGGAGGTCGTCACGGTAGAGGTTGTAGGCAAGGATGCCGGGAATGACGACGACGAACGGGATGAGCAACTTCAGGAAAGCGGCGAAGATAATGCCGAGCTGGCCTTCAGCCAGGGACTTGGACGCTAGCGTGCGCTGCATGATGTACTGGTTGAGGCCCCAGTAGAAGAAGTTGGGAATCCAGAGGCCGAGGCAAAGAGCCGTCCACGGAATGGCGGAATCGGTGGCCGGGCGGATCATGTGGAATTTACCGCCGGCGCTGTTGACTCCGTCCACGGCTTCACCGGAGTTCAACTGAAGGAATCGGTCGATGGCATCGGCATTTTTCAGGGAATCGACGGTAGCGTTGGATGTTGCGGAGGCGGATTCAATCAAATGATGCGGGTCGGCACTTCCAATACCTTGGATGACGAGGTAGCAGACAACGCCGCCGCCGACGATCAGGCCGGCGCCCCAGATGAGGTCCGTCCAGGCGCAGGCTTTGAGTCCGCCGATGTATACGTACACGGAAGCGCAGAAGGCAATGATGATACAGCCTACGGTGAGATTGCCGAAGTCGATGCCCGCCAGGTGATAACCGGCAAAGAAGACGGAGATGACCTTGGCCCCTGCAAAGATAACGCCTGCCGTCGGAACGCCGACGAGGATCAGGAGCGTGCAGATAGCCATGATGGAACGGGCGCCGATGTTGTAGCGGTATTCCAGGAATTCCGGGATTGTATAGACGCCTCCGCGAAGGAGTTTCGGCAGGAAACAGAAGGCGACGACGACTAGCGTGATGGCGGCCATCCACTCGTACGAGGCGATAGCCAGGCCTAGCCAGTCGGCTGCTTGTCCGGACATGCCGACGAATTGTTCGGTCGAAATATTGGCGGCAATCAGGGAGAAACCGACAAGCCACCAGGTTAGACCGCGACCGGCAAGGAAGTAGTCGGAAGCGCCTTTTTCCTTTTTCTCTTCTTCCGTTTCTTTCGGATCGCGGCTTTTCCAGATACCGAGGAAAATAACGCCGACGACTACGATGCAGAAGACGATGGCTTCCCACGTGTCGATGGGAGCGGGTTGCAATGCTTTTTGACCGGGTTGGTCGGCTTTGGCCTGGAGATCCAGATCGGCGGCGAGAACGGTTTCCCCGGCGGCGGTACTATCCAGAACGGCGTTGGCCGCTGCCGGCTGAACGACTGCGGCAGGTGTGGCTCCGGGGGCATCCTGCGCCCACGAGCCACATAACATCAGGGCGCCTGCCCCGAGAATCATAGCTAATTTTTTCATAATATCAGGTGGTGGAGAGAGAAAATTGACTAATCTCTGGAAAGTATCTGGGTATCATTACCATGCTCCGATTGCCGCAGAGAATGCTTCTCCGGAGTGTGTTTAAAGAGAACCCGTGCGCCATCGCCGGGTCGTGTAATCAGGTAAGTCGTGTCAATACCGGTTTCCTGGCGGTAGGCCTGGAGGAGTTCCTGTGCTACTTTGTCTACATCTTCGGTTTTGACGAGGGCGACGATGCATCCCCCGAATCCGCCTCCCGTCATGCGGGAACCGTACACGGATGAAGCGGAAGGAATGCGGTCGCAGAGTGAAACGAGTGTATCGACTTCGGCGCAGGACACCTCGTAATCGTCGCGCAGGGAGGCATGGCTGCTGCGCATGGCGGAGCCGGCTTTCTCCCAGTTCTTGTCGGCAAGAGCTTGGGCGAAGCTGGCGACGCGGACGTTTTCCCCGATGACGTGGCGGGCGCGGCGGTAGCGGACGTCGCCCAGTTTGTCCTTGGATTCTTCAAGCATGTCGAGGGTGGCTTCACGCAGGGAAGGGACGCCCATGATGGCGGAAGCTTCTTCGCACTGCTTGCGGCGCTGTCCGTAAGCTCCGTCGGCCAAGGAATGTTTGACGGCGCTGTCGAAGACGAGGACGGACACTGCGGGGTCGTCCATGGGGATCAACTCATAGTTCAACGAGGCGCAATCGAGCTTGAGAGCATGACCTTTACGACCGTTGGCGGAAATGAACTGATCCATGATACCGCAGGGGACGTTGACGAATTCGTGTTCGACGGATTGACCGATCAGGGCCACTTCCTTCGGGTCGATTTCAACTCCAGCGAAAGCAGCCAGGGCCGTGCAGACGGAAACTTCAAGGGCGGCGCTGGAGGAAAGCCCCCCTCCGCGGGGGACATTGCTGTCGATCAGCATGTCTACAGGGCCGATTTTAATGCCGCGGCGGTCTAGGAGGGCGAGTACTCCTCTCACGTAGTTGGACCAGAAGGGTTCGCCGATAGACAGGGCGTCCTGCACGGGAATTTCATAGATTTGGTCCCCGAGGGAGCCGCAAAACCTGTGGTTCCCGGTAGGAGACGGGGCAACAGCCACAACGGTGTGATTTTCCAAGGCCATGGGCATGACGAAACCATTGTTGTAGTCGGTATGTTCGCCAATAAGGTTGACTCGGCCGGGAGCCGCCGCGATGTGCGTCGGCTTGTGGCCGAAATATTCTTCAAAGTACGGTGTGATTGTTTCTGCCGTGATTTCGCGTTTCACCAAATCCATAGTAACACTACTCTCTGCCTGAAATTGACCGGCACCTCAAGAATAAAGTCACTTTTCGATCTGGAAGGAAGTTCAAATCGGCAAATGATTACCGAAAAAAACGCGCCCCGGGGATAAAACCGGGACGCGTTGCGTAAAATAGATAATCGGGGGGACAATCCTTATTTCTGTCCGCCTTGCTGCTGCTGCATGAGCTGCTGGAGCTGTTCGGGCGTCAGGGACATCGGGGAGTTCGATGTCTTCGGAGCTTCCTTGATACCTTGGAGTTCTACGTAAAAAATCAAAGCCTGATTGGGCTGGATCTTCGGGCTGGGAGACTGTTCGCCATAGGCGAGTTCCGCAGGGATGAAAATCTGCCACTTGGCGCCGATTGGCATAGCCTTGAGAGCTTCCGTGAAACCGGGGATAAGTTGTAGCGGAAAGTCGACTGCCTTGTCGCCGCTGTCGTCAAAGACGACGCCTTCAGGAGTCGTTCCCTTGTATTTCACGGTGAAAAGGGGTTCCTTGTATTCCTTTTCGTCATATTTCTTGTCACCGCCTTTTTCGATGACTTTGTACTGGAGGCCGCTATCCGTGGTGACGATGCCTTCTTTCTTGCCGTTTTCTTCCATGAACTTCTTGCTGGCTTCAAGATTGGTCTTGGCCAGTGCGGCAAGGCGTTCATCGATAACGGTCTGGAATTGCTTGAGCGAATTTTCAAGCTGAGCTTCGGGGACGGGGCATGGATCACCCTTCATCCCTTCGGCGAGAGCCTTCATGAAGATATCCATGTCGAGGTCTTCGATCTTGAGGGTGGGGATGGAAGACATTTGGCGCCCGTTCTGGAAACCGAGGAAATAACTGATATCTTTTTTAAGTTGGGCGGGATCCACGGGTTTGGCTGCTTCTTCTTTGAGTTGTTCCTGAGTTGGAGGAGTGTCTGTCGGCGTATCCTGTGCGGTGGAGAGTCCGGCAGTCATGGCTGCTGCTGCGAGCATCAGCGAGATGGAGGTTTTCTTTTTCATTGTCTTCTATTCTTTCGGAATATGGAGTTGGAGTAGAATGGCACTAAAATCGTTCAAAGGGCAAGCCCGGAGAACGCAATCGATGTCATGCAGGTATCGGGCGGATGTTTTCCAATGCCTTGACAATCATTGCGGGATATAGTTTATGTTCCTCAATTTGTATTCTGGCATGGAGGGATTCCGGTGTGTCATCGGGGAGAACGGGTACCCTGGCCTGTCCGAGAATGGGGCCGGTATCCATGCCGTCGTCTACGTAATGTACGGTGCATCCGCTTTCGGTGGCTCCGGCCCGGACGGCTTGCGCCCAGGCTTCCAGCCCCGGAAAAGCGGGCAGCAGAGCGGGATGGATGTTGATGATGCGTGCCGGGAAAGCATCCAGCAAGGGATGGCGCACAAGGCGCATAAAACCGGCCAGGCAGACGAGGTCGACTCCATGGGCGAGAAGCGCATCGGCTACTTCCTTCTGGGATTCCTCCGGGAATTTGCTTTTGAATCCGCGGCAATCGATAACCTGGGCGGGGATGCCTCTTTGTCGGGCTCTCTCCAGAATATAGGCGTCCGGGTTGTCGGAGAGGACGATGGCGACTTCCGCCTTCAATGTTCCGGCGTCAATGGCGTCCATGATGGATTGACAGTTTGAACCGGAGCCGGAGCCCAGGATTCCCAATCGAGGCAGTGCGTCATTCATACTTGAGTGTTTGAACCATGTATTATTTCCTGTGGCAAGTCTGCGGCTTGACAATTTTGAACTTCCGTATGCCTAATGTCTGCATGAATGACGAACGTTATGAGGCATTAGCCGCCCAGATTGTGAACTATTCCCTCCATATCGGTCAGGGAGAGAAGGTGTTGATTGAGCTGGCCCTTGTTCCTGATGAAGCCGGGATCGCTTTGATCCAAGCAGTCCGCAAGGCGGGAGCACTCCCTTTCCTCCGCGTCAACAGGCCGCGCTTGAACCGTGAAATGATGGCCGGGGCTACGGATGATCAGTACGAAGCCATTGCCCGCCATCTGATGGCGGAAATGCAGGATATGGATGCTTACATTTCGCTGCGGGGCGACATGAACGCTTTTGAACTTTCTTCCGTCCCGGCCGATGCCATGGCAACGGCAATGAAACATCTGCGCCCTGTGATGCAACGGCGTGTCCAGCATACGCGTTGGTGCGTCTTGCGCTGGCCGACGGAAGGCATGGCTCAGCAGGCCGGTATGAGCACTGGCGAATTTGAGGATTTTTATTTCCGTACCTGTCTTTTGGACTATCGGGCGCTTTCTCCTGCGATGGAAAAGCTGGCGGAGATGATGCGGCGGACGGATCGGGTGCGCATTACAGGGCCGGGAACCGAACTGGCGTTTTCTATCAAGGATATTCCGGCTTTGCCGTGTGCCGGGGAATGCAATCTGCCTGACGGCGAGGTGTTTACCGCTCCGGTGCGTACGAGTGTCAACGGTGTGATTCAATACAATACGCCGACAGTGTTTCAGGGGATTCCCTTTGATTCCATCCGTTTCCGTATCAAAGACGGTCGTATTGTCGAAGCCGATGCCGGAGCCAAGACGGCTGCCCTCAACAAGATTCTGGATTCTGACCCGGGCGCCCGTTATTTCGGGGAATTTGCACTCGGTGTCAATCCCTGCATTCGCAAGGCCATGTGCAACATTCTTTTTGACGAGAAGATCGCTGGTTCTTTCCACTTGACTCCGGGACAGGCCTACCATGTGGCTGACAATGGCAATAGTTCCCAGGTACACTGGGATCTCGTGTGTATCCAGACGGAGGAATTCGGTGGAGGAGAGATCTATTTCGACGACGTCTTGATCCGCAAGAATGGTTTCTTTACGGATCCTGAATTGGCTCCGTTGAATCCGAGTCAGGATTAAACTACTTTCTCTCTTATCTCTCTCCATTCCGTCCATGCTTGTCCTGCTCGCTCATTCTTCGCCGAATCTTATTCCTCCGTTTTTTGTTTTGTTGACGTTGGTTTTCTTGACCGTCGTCGGCTTGTCCCTGTTATTGGCGCGGTTTCGCCAATCGATGATGGGGGGATATTTTCTGTGCGGAGCTATTCTGGCGAATTGCGGTATTTTGTCCGGGATACCCGGGGCGGAAGAGAGCATCAATTCGTTAGCAGAGATAGGGATCATCCTGCTGATGTTTGCACTGGGAATCGAATTTTCGATGGACCAGCTGCGACTTTTGCGCAAGACGGCTTTCATCGGCGGCAGTATCCAGATGGGACTCTGCATGCTGTTTTTTGGCTTCGGGTTGCATCTCCTCATGAAACTTCCCTTGGCGGATGCCTTGGTGATCGGCGCAATAATCGGGTTGTCATCGACAGCTGTTTCCCTCAAGTCGTTCCACGAATTCGGACTTTCGGGCACGTCCGGGGCACGCATGGCTTTGGGGATAGCCTTGTTTCAGGATATTTTTGCCGTAATGCTGGTCGCGGTGATGCCTCAGATTTTTGCACCCGGGGAAACCGTGATGGGGACCTTTGCAAATGTGGGTGTAGCCGCAGGCAAAGGAGTCGTGTTCCTGATTGGTGCATGGTTGATTGGCAAATACATTTTGCCCCGTCTGATGCTGGCAGTGTCACGGACGAAAAGCCGCGAATTATTCACGATGACCGTGCTGGCTATCTGTTCCGGCATTGCCATGATGGCTAGTTTGCTGGGGCTGAGTCTGGCTCTCGGCGCCTTCATTGCCGGGTTGGTGGTGAGTGGGTCGTATTATAGCCACCGCGTGTTGAGTGAGATCCTGCCGTTCCGCGACATTTTTCTGACTATTTTCTTTGTGTCGGCCGGTTTGTTGATCAATGTGAACGAGTTGTGGGAACATTTGGGGACTGTGACGCTGATTACCGTCAGCGTGCTCGTCATTAAGCTGGCTTCCTGCCTCGTGGCTTCGTGGGCGTTGAATGTTCCCGGGCGCATGGGGATCATGGCTTCTACATCGCTGATGAATGTGGGGGAATTCTCCCTGGTTCTGCTTCCGTTCATGAACAGGATCGAACCGGTGGCCCCGGCGATTACCAATAACCTTTTTGCCATTGCCGCCGTGTCGATGGGTTTGACTCCCGTTTTCATGAAAATAGCTTCCCGGTTGGCACCCGTCCTGACACGGGTGCCCGGTTTCGGTGGTTCCCGACGAAAAATGACTACGGAAACGCTGACCAGTAAACTTGCTACGATTCAGGATCATGCGATCATTTGCGGTTATGGCCCGGTTGGGCAGCGACTGCACCACGATCTTGAAAAATACGGCATTGCCTGCATTATCGTCGATCTGAACGCCGATACGGTCAAAAGGCTGCTCAACCAAGGGGTAACGGCTATTCTTGGGGATATCCAGCATTCCGTCACCATGGATTTGGCGGGAGTTGCCAAGGCCCGGCTGATAGCCTTTACGTTTCCGGATATTGCACCGGCGCTTTCGACATACCCGGTGTTGATGAGTGTGAATCCGGATATCCATGTGATTGCGCGCGCTAAATTCCCCTCGGAGGTGGCTCGCCTGAAAATCGAAGGAATTGCCAGCGTCATTCACGATGAAGTGGAAACAGGGGGCGCCGCTATTCGCAAGGCTCATCAGATTTTTGATATCATCCCGGAAGAGACGCAGGCGTAGTCCGGAGGTCCCGTGCAGGATGAGTACGCATTCTTCCTTGGACAAGACGCCTGTTTTGTCATATGGAATCAAGGCGAATGAAGGTACGACCGTCCATCCTGTCCGTTTTTGCCGTTCTTGCCGCCGGAATCTTGCCGGTAGGGGCCGATGTCGAGCAGGAAGAACCTGCCCCGGCCTTCGCCGATTTCAAATCCCCGGACGGAAGAAGCGTACCTCCGTTTGAAAAACTGGACGGAGGTCGCATTGGAATTGGCAAAGTCATCGTCGATCCCGCCCGAAAACAGGTTATTGTTCCTGCCCTTGTCAATATGGAGGAAGGGTTGATTGAGTATGTGTTGTGCTTGCCGAACGGCAAACTCCATGAATCTCTTCTGGTGACGGATGCGGATCCTTTCCACATGAGTCTGGCAATGAAAATGCTAGGGTTCAAGGCATTTGAAAATTTCTTCCCGGTTCGGGACGAAAACCTTGAGTGGCTGCCGTTTACTCCTCCCGAACCTCGTGATTTTGCCGATGCCTATGTGTCGTTGAAGCTGAAGTGGAAGGATGGGAAGGTTGACCGGGAGTCGGATCTGTCGGATCTTGTAATCAATGCCCGGACCAAACAACCCTTTCCGGCGGACAAGTGGCTCTATACCAATTCCTTTTTTTACAGTGGAGCCTATCAATGCAGTTTGTGCGGCAACGCCATTGCGATTTTTGCCGACCGTTCGTCCATGATCAATTACATCGGCGATTACAATGAAGGGGATAACGAGGCGGGATGGATCGTCCATTCCAAACATCCGTTGAAACCGGGGGATCCTGTCGAAATTGTGATTACTCAGCCGTTCCGTTCCGTTCGGGAATCTTCAAAACCACACATCCAACCAGCACCATGATTCTAAATCGTTTTATTCCGGTTCTTTGCCTGTTGACAGGCCTTCAAGCCCTTCCGGCGGTTGCCCAGACATCCGTTGCCTCGCCTGCGGATCCTGCTATAGCCCGGTATGCCTCTATTCGCCAGGAAATCCTGCACTCGATCGACAAAGGCAATGCCTACCTCAAAGCTCACCAGGCAGAGGACGGCACCTGGGGAGATCCTAGCTATCCGGCTTTGACGGCTCTGGCTGTGACTGCAGCCATGAGAGCTCCGGATCAGAAAGGGAAACCCGTGCCCGAGTATCTGAAGAAGAGTTATGAATTCCTCCTGAAGTCGCAGAAGGAAGACGGCAGTATTTTCAACAGGGGACTGGCCTCGTACAATACCTCCGTATGCATGCTGGCCCTTCTGGCCGCCGATAATGACGCCTATGACAAGCCGTTGTTGAAAGCCCGGGCCTACCTGATTCGCCAGCAGGAACATTTTGCTCCGGATAGTCCCTATCATGGAGGGATCGGTTATGGCGGAGCCGATGCTCCTCCCATCGCAGACTTGTCCAATACGTCTTTAGCTCTGGAAGCCGTTTATTATTCCAAAAAACTGGCCCAAGACGGCAAGTACGGTGAACAACCGGAATTGGACTGGCAGGCTGCTGCCGAGTTTGTCTCCCGGTGCCAGAAGGATCCAGACACGACTTCCGATCCTTCCCAGGCAGGCGGATTCATGTACCGTCCTGCCGGATCGGAACGGCAAGCTCCGCAAAAACAGGCAGCTCCTTCCGGCAAACCCGGAACCGATGCCTCCGCCAGAGGAAGCAGAGGCGGACGAGGTGGCCGCGGCGGCATGGGCGGAGGAAAAGCCATGGCGGAAGATTATGCCCATGCCTACGGCAGCATGACGTATGCCGGCATGCAATCTTTGATCTATGCCAACATGGGAAAAGACGATCCGCGCGTTAAGGCGGCGCTGGATTGGCTGTCCAACAATTATTCCGTGGATGAGAACCCGGGAGTCGGTATTCAGGGGCTTTATTACTATTACCAGTCGATGGCCAAGGCGTTGTCGGCAGCGGGTATCGACTTTCTGAAATTGAAAGGCGGAGATGAAGTGGACTGGCGCGACAATCTGGCGACCAAACTTGTAAGCATCCAGAACCCGGATGGTTCCTGGGTGAACACCAACAACCGTTGGTGGGAGGCGGATCCCGTCCTCGTGACCGCTTATACGGTATTGGCCCTGGAGCAGTTGTACAACTCTATCCCTATTCAGAAATAATGAGTTAAGGATTGGGCGTATCTTTTTCACTTGTATGCGTCCAAGTCCCGTGAGAGCATCCGCACGCATGACGGACAGCAATAAAAGGAAGAGGATTCGGGCATGTGAAAGTTGTGCATGCTTGGTGGCGGAAGTGTGGAGCTGGATCATTGATGAGGCGAAGAAGGCTCTTGTTGAAGAGCCGTCCATGCTGAGTCTGCTTAATGATGTATGCCTGACACGTACGTGTTTGGTGGAAGCCATTGTTGCCCGCCTGGCCCGCAAGTTGTCGCGCCGCGATATGGTACGCGAGGAACTGGAACCTGTCATTCGCGATGCCCTGGAAAGCGATCCTGCCATCATAGCGCAGATGGCGCATGACCTGGTTGCCATCGTGGATCGTGACCCCGCTTGCCATTCACCGCTGGAGCCTTTGCTCTTTTTCAAAGGTTTCCATGCCATCTCGACATACCGTATCGCCCATTGGTTGTGGTCTCAGGGCCGCCACTTGATTGCCTTGCAATTCCAGAGCGTTGCCAGTGAAGTGTTTGCTGTGGATATCCACCCGGCTGCCAGCATTGGATCCGGCATCCTGCTGGACCATGCTACAAGCTTTGTCGTCGGTGAAACGGCTATTGTGAAAGATAACGTTTCCATTCTGCATGAAGTAACTCTCGGTGGTACGGGCAAGGAGGAAGGAGACCGCCATCCCATTGTCGAATCGGGTGTTTTGATTGGTGCTGGTGCTAAAATACTGGGGCGCGTGACTATTGGACAGTGCGCCAAAGTAGCAGCCAGTTCCGTGGTGTTGTCCGACGTCCCTCCTCATACGACGGTTGCTGGCGTTCCGGCCACGGTCGTCGGCGATGTGACAGAATTTACCCCGGCTTTGGACATGAAGCAGGATCTGTGCCGATGATGAGGCTTGTTCGGGGAATTTGAAGGTGGAATCGGCAATATGGGATGGGGATTGCGTATTGACGACGCAATGCTGGAGATTCGGGTGTGACTTTAGGCTTTTATTTTGAATCTGGAGTCGCCATACTCGCCGCGCATGAATCTCGACATTCTCCAGAAAGCTGCCAACCAGGCCAGAGGACTTGCCATTGATGCCGTGTACGAATGTTCGTCCGGTCATATGGGACTCCCCCTGGGATGCGCTGAAATTGGTGCGGTTCTCTTCGGGGACCTACTGAATATTAATCCTTCCGAGCCTCGCTGGCTGAACCGCGATCGTTTTATTCTGTCCGGCGGTCACGGCTCCATGTTCCTGTATTCATGGTTGCATTTGACGGGATTCGACCTGAGTCTCGACGATCTCAGAGCCTTCCGTAAAAAAGGTTCCAAAACACCCGGACACCCGGAATTCGGCGATACGCCCGGAGTGGAATGTACGACCGGACCATTGGGGCAGGGCGTTGCCAATTCAGTCGGCTTCGCTTTGTCCGCCAAACGTGCCGCGGCGAGATTCAATACTCCCGAACATACGATTTTCAACCAGATGGTATACTGCCTGGCCGGCGATGGCTGTATGCAGGAAGGGGTCTGCCGCGAAGCCATGGCCTTGGCTGCCGTGCTGAAATTGGACAATCTCGTCGTTATCTACGATTCTAATGACATTACGCTGGATGCTCCGGCTGATAAAACCCAGCTTTCCGATGTGGATGGTTTATACTCCAGCCTGGGCTGGGAAGTCAGCACGATTGACGGACACAATATCTCCTTGATTGCCGACACCGTTGCCCGGCTCCGTTCCAGCAAGAACGGCAAACCCAAGCTTATCATCGCCAAAACGATCATTGCCAAGGGCGTGCCGGAAGTTGCCGGTACGACCAAGGGACACGGCGAAGGCGGGGCCAAATTCTGGCCGGAAGCTCACGCCAATTGGGGGCTGCCCTCCGACGAACGATTCTACGTTTCGGAGGAAGTTCGCTCCTACATGGCATCTCTGCGTGCCAGGCGTGAAGAAGCATGCCGGGCGTGGCACGCCACCTTTGATGCATGGAGCAAGGCCAACCCTGATCTTGCTGCCGAATTGTCTGCCGGGATGAAGGCATGTGCCGAAGGGATCCCCGCCGGGGAAACGGACAAGGCTATTCCTGCGTTCGACCCGTCTTTTGCCGATGCGACGCGTTCCGCCGGAGCCAAGGTAATTAACGACATAGCCAAGGCCGATCCCTTCTTCCTAACGACCAGCGCCGACTTGTACAGCTCCAATAAGAACTATCTCAAGGATGCGGGAGACTACTCTCCGGAAAATCCCACCGGACGTAATTTCTGGATTGGCATCCGCGAACATGCCATGGGCGCTATTTGCAACGGCATTGCTTATGACGGTCTGTTCCGTGTGAGTGCCGCAACCTTCCTGGTGTTTGTGGACTACATGCGCGGATCAATCCGTGTGGCCGCCTTGAGCGGATTGCCTGTGACATACGTGCTGACTCACGATTCCGTCGCTGTCGGTGAAGACGGTCCGACCCACCAGCCGACTGAAACCTACAGCAGTCTCCGCGTGGTACCGAACCTTGATGTCATTCGACCCGCTGATCCTGAAGAAACGGCAGGTGCCTGGATGGCAGCCATGGAACGCCACACAGGACCGACAGCTCTGATTCTTACCCGTCAGAAGGTGGCGACTCTTAACGATCTTCCTGTTGAGACGCGTCGGCAGGGTGTGCTCAAAGGCGGATATATTGTCCGCAAGGAAAAGGGAGACCTTAAGGCTATCCTGCTCTCTTCCGGTTCTGAACTTTCCCTCGCTCTTCAGGCGGCGGATCGTTTGGGAGATGGCATTCGCGTCGTTTCCATGCCGAGTTTCTATCGCTTTGATGCTCAGAGTCCCGCATATCGTGAGAGTGTTCTGCCTGCCTCCTGTGAGAAGCGGATATCCATTGAAGCCGGTGTAACATCCCTTTGGTGGAAGTATGTCGGACTGGAAGGTGAAGTCATCGGAATCGACCGCTTCGGCTTCTCCGCTCCCGGAAACCAGGTCCTCGAAGGACTGGGCATGACGGTGGATTCCGTCGTGGATGCCGCCAAGCGTGTGCTTGCCCGTTGAGGATTCCGAAATCGGACTTTCCTAGGGCTGTTCCTGCCATGTACAGGAACAGCCTTTTTGCTTGTCTTCCTCATCAAGAAAAAGGTATATAGTCAGGCCTATGTATCGGTTTCATCAATATGCGGGGAAACTCGCACTGACCGTAGGAATGGGAGCTGTCTTTGCAGCATCTTCGTGGGCTGGTCCAGAGGCTCCCAACAATGTCGAGCGCCCGGCGCCCACGAAAGGTGCTCCCGTTCAGTTTGGATTCGGAGGGGCTGACAATAGTGAATTCATGTTGAACGGCAAACCGTTCCAGATTCGTGGCGGCGAAATGCACCCCCAGCGTATCCCCAAGGAGTACTGGCGTCACAGAGTTCAGATGGCCAAGGCTATGGGGCTCAACACGATTGCTTTTTACGTGTTCTGGAATGATCTGGAAAAGCCCGATGGTACGTTCGACTTCAAAACGGGAAACCGCGACATTGGCGAATTCCTCAAAATTTGTCAGGAAGAAGGTATGTGGGTTCTCTTCCGTCCGGGGCCGTACGTGTGTGGCGAATGGGATCTGGGCGGTTTGCCTGCCTATTTGCTGAAGGATCCGAATGCGAAGATCCGTACGACGGAGGACGCCCATTTCATGAAGGCCCAGGAGCGTTATCTGAATGCCATTGCCAAAGTGGCAGAACCGTATCTGGCCAAGAACGGCGGCCCCATTCTCATGACCCAGTTGGAAAACGAGTATGGCAGCTACCAGCGCAAGGATCGCAAGTACATGGAATGGCTTAAGGATTTCTGGACGAAGAAAGGCTTTGCCCCATTCTATACATCCGATGGCGCCGGCGAAGGCTTTTTGCGTGGAGTCGTCTTGCCCGGAGTGGCTGTCGGTCTGGATCCCGGACTTAACGATGCTGCCTGGAATGTAGCCAATAAGTGTAATCCCGGTGTTCCCGTCTTTTCATCGGAAACTTATCCCGGTTGGCTTCGCCACTGGGGAGAAGGCAATTGGTCTCCCACCCCCGGCATTGTGGACAATGTCCAATGGTTCATGGACAAGGGGCGTTCCTTTAGCCTGTTTGTCGTACATGGCGGAACCAATTTTGGGCTGACCGCAGGTGCAAATACCGGGGGGCCGGGACAATATGAACCCGATCTGACCAGTTACGACTACGGATCTCCCATTGATGAACACGGCAGACCCAACGAATTCTACACGAAGATCCGCGATATCATTATTTCCAAGGTGCCGAAGGAAGCCGGCATTCCCGAGGTTCCTGCTGAAATCCCGTCCATGGAAATTCCGGAATTCAAGCCCGTCTTCCATGCCGGACTCTGGGATAATCAACCCAGGGCATTTGCGAAAAAGTATGATACTCCTCCCTATTTTGAAATGTGGGGACAGAATCAAGGGATGGCTATCTACAAAACGACTATCCCGGCAGGCCCTGCCGAAACCCTGACGCTGGATCATGCCAACGATTACGCCATGGTGTACCTCGACGGCAAACCGGTGGGTACCCTCGACAGGCGCGAAGGTAAAAAATCTCTGGAAATCCCTGCACGTAAGAAGACGGCCACTCTGGAAATCCTTGTGGAAGCCATGGGGCACGTCAACTTTACCATTGGTATGGAAAAGGACCGCAAGGGGCTTCATGGCGATGTCAAGCTGGGCGATAAAAAGTTGACAGGCTGGATCGTCAAACCCATGCCTTTGGCTCCAGAAACCATCGTGAATGCTCCTGCTACCAAAAAGGGGACCGGAGCCCGCAAGGGAGCTCATTTCCGTGCTGTGATCAATCTTGAAAAACCGCAGGATACTTTCCTCGACATGTCGAAGTACACCAAAGGCTACCTCTGGGTCAATGGCCACAACATGGGGCGTTACTGGAACATCGGGCCTCAGCTTCGCTTGTATGTTCCGGCTACGGTTCTGCGTTCCGGCAAGAACCAGATCGACATCCTTGATCTTGTTGAAACCGAACCTCAGCCCGTACGCGGCATGACCGAACGCAATAAGGAGCCCGGCAAGGTCGAGACGAAAAACCTGAATAACGAATGGTAATCAAGTAGACGAATCCGGATACGTTAGACAATTCCATCAGAGCCGCTTCTTCGGGAGCGGCTCTTTGATGTTCTATGGATTCATTTTCTCAAGTTGCTTGGTCGCAGATTCTGGTGGAGACGGCCCACGATAAAGGAGTATCGCCCGGCATGTCTATTATGAAGGGAACCCGTGAGTGCAGATTGACATCTGCACCGCATTTGACAAGGGATTGAGCGAGTTCATATTCTCCCATAGCGAGGGAGAATATGAGCAGGGAGGAATTATTTTCGTCCGTCAGACTGGCATTGCCGGTTTCTGCTGTTGACTTAATCATTTTTCGCGTGTCTCCTGTCAGGTATTCTTGCACAACTTGATGTGAGAAAGGATACAGGATGTCGTAAATTCCCAACAATACAGTATTGCCCCATTTGCTATCGAAATAATATTGGACGAACTCCCTGCTCGCCTCAGGGGTGATGAGGTCGGCGATTGTGATGAATCTGTTGTAGCATTGCTGGATTTGAGTTCGTTCTGCCTCGTTCCATGACGGATGAAAATCCAGTTGCGACCCCATATTCCCCTTGAAATAAAACGGGATAGCTAACAATGTAAGTACCAGAGTAAGACTGAGACCCAATTCGAATTTTCGCTTTTTCCCATATTCGATTCTCAAATGAGTAAGGAAATCCCGTCATGGAGTAAAGGAGATTATCCCTTGAAAACATCATGGGCAACCGCCTGGCGAGAGGAGATTGCCCGTGATCGGAGAGATTGAATGCGATTCCGTTAGCTTAAGGCGGATGCTTTGTTAATGGCGGCGCGGGCACGGATGATATCGTCCTTGTGCTGGTTGCCGGAGCTGCGTTTGACGGTGAAGAGTTCCTTGAGAAGAACGTTCATGTCTGAAACAGCCTTTTTGAATTCGGCGCTGGCCTTGGGAGATGCTGCCTGCTTTCTGAGGATTGTGATTTTCTCGAAATCTTCGAGACCGTCACGGAGTTTTTCAAAACGCAGAGAACTGCGGTTTCCTGGATAGACGAGGTAACAGTCGCCTGGCTTCCAATTGCCGAAATCGGTGGTTTCCAAGGGGTTTCTGCCCCAGGAATTATAAGCCCATCTCAGGATGCCGTCCAGATTGTTGGCGGCGGCGAAGATACCGAGCCATTCCGATTCGGCTAGTGAGGATTTAGTGAAAGTATTGGGCTTGGCTGGCGAGCAGCAGATATAAAAAGTCGTCTTTTGGCCTTTCTTCTTCCGGGCTTCAAGTACTTTGCCGACGGTATCCGCATGGGTGATACTGATGGAGAGATCATAAACCCTATCCGTCATGGAGGTAGGGTGGTTGAAGGCGGAAACCATACGCATGCCCGGGGTGTATTGATCAAGCAGTTTCTGAGCTGCGGCGACCATTTTGTCGGGGCGTTCATCAAGGCCGATGCAGGTACGTTCCAGCCAGCCTTTCTGTTTGAGGTGTTTGACGAAATCGGTGAGAAATGGTCCCCAAATGGCTTCGTATTCGGCATTGTCGGGGTTGAGTGGTTGTTCCTTGTATTCACCGCTGGCCTTGTCGAGGTAGCGGAGCTTCATCGACCAGGGAACCATGGTGTAGCAGTTGATGAAGGCGTCTTTCATGCCGATGTCGTTGCTCATGAAGTCGACCCACTTGTCGAAATTGGTGTAGTCGTAGCTCATGGTGCCGTCTGTATTTTTGATCCATTCGATCATGGAGGGCCACCAGTCGTAGGTTTGCTCGTTCCATGCTTCATGGATCAGGGAACAGGTGATGGTCTTTTGTCCGGCATCCGCCAGGCGCTTCATGAGAGGTCGCATCAGATCGAAATGTTCCTTGGACCATGGTTTGACGTCATGCCAGCGGGCGACTGCTTCCGGGTGCTGCCAGAGATCAAGGTGCATAGTCCAGTCTTTGGCTGGCGGAAGTGCCGCCTTCATGACATTGATCTTGATGGGGATGTCAATGGATTTCTGCCCTTGGGAATGGACGGAAACGACGCCTTTATATGCACCGGGAACTGTTTGAACCGGGATATCGGCCTGGACCCATACAGAGCGGATTTGCCCGGCCGGGATGTCGATTCTGTCCCAATCCGGATCAATAATGTCGGCGATAGCATCTTTGTCGGCTCCGGTGAAGCGCACGAATGAGGCGGAAACAGGAATTTGAGTTCCATCCGGTCCGATAAGAGGCTGTGTCGAGAGGCGAACTTGTTGTAACCCTCCGTCTCCGGAGATGGCAATTTGTCCATTGACTCGTTCTCCCCTCCAGGCCGTGTCGATGATACCCGGCTGGATACGGGAAGGGTCGATTGGACGATCTCCCGGTTGGCGTTCGTCGGCTGAGATGGGAATAGCCTGCAGTCCGGCGTGATCGGATTCGGCAAAGCCTTGAATTTCGACGATATGTCCGCCGGATTGTTTGCCGGCGGAGTTGTTGGTGATTGTCGTGCGGACGTACCGGACAGTAGTGGCAGGGAAAGTGTAGGTACTGCCGTCCGCCGTACCGGAAATGGAATTGGCGCTTTGGTCGACGAGTGTTTTCCAAACTTTACCGTCTTTGGAACCTTCGATTTTAAATTGGTAGATGCGTCCGTCGGCCCAATAAGGCCAGAATCGGATGGAGGAAAGAGATTGGGGTTTCCCCATATCGACCTGAAGCCAGACAGGAAGGTTTTCGCAACCCCAGTATTTGCCGCTGTCGGATGCATTGCCGTCGACGGCCAGTTCCGGAAGAAAATCTTTGTAAACTCCGCTCGCCGTAACTTTGGCATGCTGGAAAAGGTTGGTCGAGAGGGAATTATTTGTCTGGGGCAGTGTAGGTTCCGGGACAGGATGGCGATTGGGAGAGTAGGCGGCCGCACTTAGAAGCGACAGGGAAACTGCGGCATACGTGATCAGAAAACTCTTGGGATTCATGGTAATTACTAGTACGTGAAGAAACTTGCTTTCTTTCAGTGGAACTTGGGGGGGATGCTGTTTATGAGGAGAGGAATCCTCACTCGGACTGGGGCGGGAGAGGGGGGCTTTTCCTGGTGACTGTCCGGAACATCGGCTGATGGGATGGCAGGTTCCAATTCCAATGGATGGAGGCAAGGCGTACGAGCAGGGTGATCCAGAAACCGGTGATGAAACAGACGGAATTATCGACGTTGAACATGTCCAGCAATACATAGGTGGCCGATCCCAGGAAGGCGGCCGTGGCGTACAGTTCGCCGGGACGGAAGACGTACGGCACATTGCCCGTGAGGGCATCTCGCAGAAGCCCCCCGGCTATCCCCGTACAGATACCCATGACGATGGAAACAGCCGGACCGAAACCGTTCAGAATGGATTTTTCCGTCCCGATAACGCCGAAGAGGGCCAGGACGATGGCGTCTGCAATGCGGATGGTGCCCAGGGGAGGAGGATATTTCTGGGCGGTGAAGAAGGTGATGAAACATGTGACGCCGGAAATAAGCAGGAAATTTTCACCCGTGGGCACAGTCCAGTAAACGGGCAATCCGAGCAAAATGTCACGGATGGTACCTCCTCCCAGAGCGGCTATGGTTCCTGTGACAATGACGCCGAACAGATCCATTTTGACGCGCGACGATGCAATGGAGCCGGCGATGGCTGCAACAATCGTGCTGATGATTTCGCAAGAGCTCAGGAACATCTGGAAAAAGGAAGGAGGAAAAGTAAAAGGCTGATTACCCGACGGAAATCCAGGGAAGGATTTCGTGTTGGCGGGAACAACTGAGGGTAGTATCGGAGAATCCTGTCCTGGTTATGGTTCGCGCCATGGTTTCCATGGCGATTTCCTCCGTGTTGCTTTCGCCGCTCAAATGTCCCAGGATGATGTGGCGAAGTCCGCCATGAGCAATTTGTTCAACGAACTCGGCGGCTTGCTGATTGGAGAGGTGGCCGTGGCGTGATGCAATGCGCTGTTTGAGAGGCCAGGGACGCTTGGGTGTAGTTTCAAGAAGATGGGGATCGTAGTTGGATTCGATGTAGAGGGCATCGACATGTTCCAGGCTACGGGCAATGGCTGTATTGCAGCAGCCTGTGTCGGAGAGGAATCCGAGTGTACCGTCCGTGGTTGCCATTCTGAACCCGACCGGATCTACGGCATCGTGTGATGTGGCGAATGGCATGACGGTGATGTCGCCGATCTGGAAGCTGGAGCCCTTTTCAAAATTGATCCACGAAGCGTTCGGGGCTTTTTCCTTCAAGTACATGCATGTGTGCCGCGTTCCCATGACGGGAATTTTATACTTTTTAGTAATCTGTCCGAGGGCTTGGCTGTGATCGGTGTGTTCGTGAGTCAGAAGGATGGCACTGATACTCTCTAGGCCGATACGTAATTCTTCCAACTTTTTTTTCAGACGAAGGGCGCTGAAACCGGCATCAATCAGTATCATTGTGTTTTGGGTACGAATGACGGAGGCGTTCCCGGAACTACCGCTGCCCAATACACAGAAATCCAACATGGGCGCGATTTTAGCAGAGCTTTGCGGAGTCGCAAGCGCCCAAATCGTTCTTCCCGGATTTTTTTTTGCCTAAAACCTCTCTTTTTTAACATGCGTGATTGACTTTTGACAGGTATTGAAGTGTATTGAAATGCACTGAAGTGTATCTCATGTGATGCTTAAAGGTATTTCCAGTGAACTGCGTAGCAAGTTTATCCACAAACTCGACCCCAAGAATCGCGTTGCGATTCCCTCTGAATGGGAGCCGGGCGAGGGGTGCCCCTTGCTGTTGCTGGAAGCCAAGAAGGAAGGACTGAAGATGATCAAGGCCCTGACTCACGCGAAGTTCGACGAGTATGTGGCGATGGTACGTAGTTCGGACAAGACTCCCGCAATCAAAGAAATGGTGATCGGGCGCCTGTATGCCGAATGTGTTGAGACGGTGATTAGTGCCCAGGGCAAAATGCTGATTCCTAAAAAAATGTGCGAACAGGCGAATTTGTCCGGAGAAGTCAGACTTGTCGGTCGCGGATCCTACTTCGAAATCTGGAGACCGGATATTTACGACGAATTTGAATGCCTCGAAAAAGCCAGGCTGGAAGAGTTCAGTGCAGAATTTGGAATTTTCCAATGAAGACCCCCGAATACAAAACGATGTCCCTCCAGGACGCGGAATTATTTCAGCGTCCCGGGTGGATCGTGGGGGCGGATGGCATTTGTATCGTGACGGGAAACGAGCTGGAAACTCCGGGATATCTGGTGACGTTCTGGACGGATGGTGCTCTTTCTCCTGAAGATGTCTCGGCTTGGAATGCCGCCAAGGCTGCCAATGCTGAAGAAATGAGTCGGGCTGGACAGAAAGGAGCCTACGGGAAACTTGCCGAATTGGGGGAACGCTTGAACGGAACGTTTGAGACGATTGTGGAACGCGTACTGGCGGAAGGCCGTCATGGAGTGGAGTCCCCCTCTGAACGCCTGGCTCTTCTGGAGGCTCTGGAAGCCGGAGAAGGCTATCAGTTGATTGCCGCAGGCATGTTCGGGAACCATGCTCATGTGTTGATGGGATTGACCGGGGAATGCGGCATCGACGCATGCGTGCGCATGTGGAGGCTGGCTGCTCCCTCTATGGGTGAGAACTTCTATGGACGTTCCGTTCGTCCGGAAGAACAGAAGCGGTTTATAGACTCATTGGTTTCCGAAGCCGGAGAAGTGATCGCTCCTGCTGTGCAGGATGGGCATGAATTCTCCAGTAAAGAACTTGCTTTCAGTCATGTAACCGTACTTTTGGAGGAGACTGTCAATCTTGTTGATCCGGAGGAAGGAAAGTTGATTGTTGATGCGACTCTTGGCGGTGGAGGCCATACGGAGTTGATGCTGGAACGAGGCGCTACCGTCTGGGGCATTGATCAGGATCCGGATGCCCGACGCGCGGCAACTCTGCGCCTGGCGCGCTTCGGCGGCAGATTCAAGACTTTGGCCGGCAATTTCCGGGATATGGAAGCTTTGCTGACCGAACAGGGAGTGGACAAGGTAGACGGTATTATTGCCGACCTCGGTATATCCTCTCATCAAGTGGACACGGCTGAACGCGGCTTTTCTTTCCGGGAAGATGGGCCGCTTGATATGCGTATGGGGCCGGAGTTGAGAAAATCCGCTGCGGATATCGTCAACTCCGCTCCTGAAGAAGAAATCGCCGGAATCCTGTGGGAATACGGCGAGGAACGCGCTTCCCGCGCGATCGCACGGGCCATTGTCAAAGCCCGTTCCGCAGCTCCGATCACGACGACGCTCCAGCTTGCCGGTATTGTTTCTTCCGTATTGCCTCGCAAGGGCAAGCAGCATCCTGCCACACGCACATTCCAGGCATTACGCATTGCAGTCAACGACGAGTTAGGCGCCCTGGACGATTTACTGGATGCTTCCGTCAAACTTCTCCGGAAAGGGGGGAAGATGGCTGTCATCACCTTCCACAGTCTGGAAGACCGCCGTGTCAAGCAGTTCTTCGATCTGCACAGCCGCCGTGAAATCGACCGCAAGGAATGGCCGGAACCAAGGCCCAATCCCGATTACTGTTTTCAATTGTTGACCCGTCGCCCGATTGTGGCGGATGAACGGGAATTATCTCTTAACCCCCGATCCCGCAGCGCCAAGTTGCGCGGTGTAGAAAAAACAACCGACTAATTTATTTATTATGAGCCGCTTCAATTCCCGTCGCAAAGACCACCAGGTAAGTCTGGGTTTCATCGTCTGGCTGGTTTGTTTTGCCGTTATGTTATGTTCCGCAGGAGTATGTATCGGCGTGTTAAAAAACGAACAGATAGATACCCAGCGCGATATTGAACGCATGAATGTTGAAATAACTTCCTGTGAACTGAACATGAATCATTACCGGGCCAAAATCGCTACGAATACAAGTCGTTGGGCGATACGTGACCGGCTTGCTCAGAACAAATCCATTCTGCAGGAAATCCAACCTGGGCAGATTGAGTCCATCCGCCGCGACAACAGCCAGCCGGCTATGGCCGCTAAATAAGTACAATTCCTTTTCCCCTTTGTTCTCCTATTCGTGCCTTCTCCGACAAAGTCCTTTTTTGCGAATCGTTGCCTCGTCCTTTGTTGCGTGGCCGGGGGGGTCGTTTCGTTGTTGGGGATGAAGTTGGTGGATATTCAGATTGTCCATGCCTCGGATAATGGTCCGTATTATGGCCGCAGACTTGCTGAAATAGAAGAATTTCCTGCGAGGAGGGGATTGATCATGGATTCCCAGGAGGAAGTTCTGACGACCAACGTCCAGACATCGGAGTTGGTTGCCGATGTTTATCATTTGAACGACCCCAGGCTCATCACATGGGGGCTGGCCTACTCCAAGGCGGTCCATTCGGACAAGTGGGCGACGCTGGATGAAGCCGGTCGCGAGAAACTGGTCTCCAAATACCGTTCCCGCCTGCTTGCCCAGGCTGCTACGAAAAAAGACGGAGATCCGGAATATAAGCTTGCCCAATTACTTCTTTCCGACGACTCCAAGGCCAATTCCATCGTAAAAGCGGAGGATGTCAAAACGACGATTCATGAACGGCTTGAGAAATTGTATGACTGCGATATTGCCGAGTCCTATATCCGGGAGCATATGAGTTATGCCGCTGCCGTGATTGCGCCCTTTCTGGAGGGTGTTACATATGAGGAACTATTTGCCAAGTTGAGGCAGGACAATGTCGGAAAACAGCAGATGCGTCTGGTTATTGCTCAGAATCTGCCGGAAGAAAAAGCCGAGTTGATCAAGCAAGCCCTTCAGGATGCACGCGTGCAGGGCTTCAAATGCGAGACGATCTGGAAGCGCGTTTACGTGGCTCCGACGTGTTTGACGCATATTCTCGGTTATGTTGGTCAATTGACGGAAGGTTCTCCCTTGCTGAACGGTGTTGCCGGACTGGAAAAGACGATGGATCCCTACCTGGTGGGACAGAAGGGGTTTCGCGAATCCCGCCGTAACAACCGCGGACAGATTATCCCCTCCAAGGACGACAGGTTCAAACCTCCGGTCGATGGGCTGAACATCAAGCTGACCATCAATATGGAACTTCAGACGATCGTTGAGGAGGAATTGGATAAGGGACTTGCTTATTACCATGCTCCCCGGGGTACGATCATCGTTGTAGAACCGCACACGGGAAATATTCTCGCCATGGCCAGCCGTCCCCAGTTCAACCTCAATACCAAGGAGAACATGCAGGAAGGGGCGCTCAATTTTGCTGTCCAGGGACTGTATGAACCGGGTTCGACTTTCAAGCTCGTTTCAGTTACTTCTGCAGTGGATACGGGTAAGTTGACGTTTAATTCGATGATTGATTGTTCGACTGCGCCCGTACCGGGATCGAAACCCGTATCGGATGCTCCCCGGCATTATGGCATGTTGTCTGTGGCGGACGTTTTGAAGAAATCCAGTAACCCCGGTGCTTTCCGCATCGGGTGCCGGGCAGGTGGCTGGAATGTGTATAAGAAGTATCTGGAAGCATTCGGGTTCCGCAAGAAAACGGGAATCGAATTGCCTTCGGAAGCACAGAGCCAGTGTCAGGATGGAAATAACTTCTCCAACTTCTCCCGAATTACCTACGGTTATTCCGTCATGGTGACTCCGCTTCAGGTTGCTATGGCTTATGCGGCCGTGGCTAACGGTGGCGTTTTAATGAAACCGCGGCTTGTGGATGTCATTTACGATAGCGACGGTACTATTGTCGAACGCCGCCAGCCGGAGGAAGTAAGGCGGGTGATGAAGGAATCGACTTCTCGCGCCATGAGAGATGCCCTTGCCCGCGTTGCAGGGGAGGGGGGAACCGCCCATCGCGGAAACGTACCCGGATACCAGATCGGCGGAAAGACGGGGACTGCCCACAAGGTTAAGGAACATGGGGGGTATTATGACAACCGCTATACGGTTTCTTTTGTAGGATTGCTGCCTGCCGCTGATCCGGCATTCGTCTGTCTTGTCGTTGTAGATGATCCGCATCCGACGGATTGCCATCCGGGCGGCGGTACTGTTTGTGCTCCGATTTTCAAAAATGTTGCAGGAAGATTGGCTGCGGCATTGAATGTTCCTCAAACCACCCCTATACAAGGCACGGGCCGAATGGCCCGGACGGATGCTCCTCCGGCAACGCCGGCGGTTACGCCTCCTCCTGTGAAGAAACGGCAGTTGAAAAAAACGGTAGCTTCTTCCAGCAGAAAAAAAGTTAAAAAAACCTTATCGCCCTCACCCCGTACCAAGAAACGTAGCGCATGAAACTGAAGACATTGTTAAAATCCCTGCCCGGTTGCCGGGTTGCCGGTTCCGAAGAAGTCAACATTTCACGCGTTGAAGTGGACAGCCGCAAGGTTCAGCCGGGAACATGCTATATTGCCATACCGGGAACCAGGGTGAACGGGGCGGATTTTATCCCTGCGGCAGTACGCCAGGGAGCCCGTGCCGTCATTTCCGAAAAAGCAGCTCCTGCCGATTTGGATGCCAAGGTCTCTTGGGTTCGTGTCACGGATGCCCACAGGGCGGCAGGCGTGCTTGCCGCGGCTTGGCATAAATTCCCCTCTCGGGCTATGAAGGTAGTCGGAGTGACGGGAACGAACGGAAAAACGACAACTTCTTATATGGTGCAGGCCTTGTTCCGCAAGTGCTGGGACCGTGCCGGATTGATCGGTACTGTCGTGTGCGACAATGGCTGCGAACGCTATCCTTCCGTGCAGACGACTCCCGGTCCCCTGGAACTTGCGGACATGATGGAACAGATGGTGGATAACGGGTGCCGCGGCGTTGTCATGGAAGTTTCTTCCCATGCCTTAAGCCAGCAGCGTGTGGCCGGAGTGGAATTCGATATAGGCATTTTCACCAATTTGACCCAGGATCATTTGGACTACCACAAGACCATGGAGGATTACTTTATGGCGAAAGCGTCCCTTTTCGAACAAATGGCATCCCAGGGCGGTCGGAAAAAACCTGTTGCCTTGGTCAATGTGGATGACGCCTATGGTCGCAGACTGGTTGAGATGTTTTCTTCCAGACTGACGGTTAAAACGTTTGGTTCGTCTTTTGCTGCCGATTTCCGGATGATTCCTCATCATATTTCCGCGAGGGGCAGTGAATTCGAGCTGGTTTACAAAAACAGGTCCTATTTGGTGCGTTTGCCTTTGATCGGACGGTTTAACATGTACAATGGCCTGGCTGCTCTTGCCGGAGCCGTTTGTGCCGGAATCCCTGTTCGCGAAGCGGTTGCAGCTTTGGTCGACTGTCCGCAGGTTCCAGGAAGAATGGAGCTTGCCGGCAACCGCGAAAACGTACATGCGTTTGTCGATTATGCCCATACGCCGGATGCTTTGGAGAATGTCTGTAAGACGCTCAAGGAACTTTGCACCGGTAAGTTGATTACCGTGTTCGGGTGCGGAGGCGACCGCGACAAGGGCAAACGTCCCCGGATGGGAGCTGTGGCTGCCCGCTATTCGGATTTTTGTATTGTGACTTCCGACAATCCCCGGAGCGAGACTCCGGAGGACATCATCCGCGACATCATTTCCGGCATGCCGGAGAAGGGCGTTGTCGCGATTGCCGATCGTGCCGAAGCCATCAAGCAAGCTGCGGCACTGGCTGCCAAAAGCGATATTATCCTGATCGCCGGCAAGGGACATGAAACCTATCAGGAATTTGCCGATGGACGAATTGACTTCAACGATTTTGTCCATATCCGCCGTGCTCTGATGCCCGAAACCGGGACTCTGGAGCAATAATGATCCCTCCCTTTTCCCATTTATGTATAACCTGACCTCCTCGCAATTGGCCTGCATCATCCAGGGAACTTTGTTCTCGGGAGCGGGAGATTGCGTCCTTGGCGGTACGGTTGGTACGGATAGCCGGGTTGTGGAGAAGGGAATGATCTTTTTTGCCTTGAGCGGAGAGAAGTTCGACGGTAACGCATTTGCTTCCGAGGCTGCATCCAGGGGGGCTTCGGCCGTTGTGGTAAGCCGTCCCGTCGAAGTGGATTCCTCGGACTGCGCGGTGATTGTGGTGGAAGATACGCTGGTTGCCTTGCAACAACTGGCCGGTTGGTGGCGGGATTGCCTGTCTTCGCTGGTGGTCGTCGGCGTGACAGGTTCCAGTGGTAAAACATCGACGAAAGATCTGACACTTGGAGTCCTTTCCCAGGCTTTCCGGGTGACGGCGACGAAGGGTAATTTCAACAACCATATCGGCGTTCCTCTCAGCATTTTGAAGGGATCTCCTCAGGATACCGCCGCCATTTGGGAGATGGGGATGAACCACGCAGGGGAATTGTCTCCTTTGTGTGCGATGACCCGCCCCTTCGTCGGCTTGATTTCGTCGATTGGTTCGGCCCATATTGAATTTCTCGGTTCCCGGGACGCCATTGCGGAAGAAAAATGTACGTTGGCGCGGAGCTTGCCTGAAGACGGTGCCATGATTTATCCGGCGGATTGCGATTATGCCCGGTTGATTCGTTCCTCGACGAAGGCTCGTTGCATTGCCGTCGGGATAGGAATGGGCGATGTCCGGGCGGAAAATGTTTCCTTTGATGAACATGGGTCGCGCTATACCTTGGTTATTGACGGATTCTGCCGCCGGGAAGTGCGGTTGAATGTCCATGGCCGCCATATGGTGTCCAATTCTCTGCTGGCTGCGGCAACGGGTTGGTTTCTCGGAATGGAGGCGGATGCGATTGCCAGAGGGCTTGCCGAAGCCTCATTGACAGGAGGGCGCCTGAGATGTTTTGTCGACCGCGGGGTTCTTGTCGTGGATGACACCTACAATGCCAATCCGGAATCCATGGTTGCCGCCTTGGATACCCTGTCTATGATGAATGGGGTGAAGGGACGCCGCTGGGCTGTTCTTGGCAGGATGGGAGAGTTGGGCGACTTTGCCGATGAAGCCCACCGCCGTGTCGGCGAGCATGCTGCACAATGTGGTTTGGACGCATTGGTTTGCGTCGGTCCGGAAATGTCCGGCATGGCGGAAGCCGCCCGTGATATGCCCGTGTCCGTACAGTTCGATACCCGTGAAGCCGCCGCCGCGTGGCTGAAAGACCAAATCTTACCTGGGGATACCGTTTTGTTCAAAGGGAGCCGCTCTTCCAGCATGGAACTTGTAATGAACCAAATTTTCAGTGACCAACCATGACTTCATCTCTCATTCAAATCACTTTTGCCGGATCGGACTTCATGGGAAGTCCTTTGACTCGTTCTTTGCTGGCTTGTGCGATTTCTTTCTTGTTCGTCATCCTCGTCGGTCCTCGCGTCATACGCGAGTTGATTTCCCTGAAGGTCGGACAACCGATCCGTACGGCGGAAGAAGTTCATAAACTGGCGGAATTGCACGGGGCCAAAGCCGGGACTCCGACAATGGGCGGTGTCCTGATTCTGGGAGGAACCCTGCTGGCAACTATTCTGTGTGCGGAATGGAACAGTGTGTTGGGCACCAGTATGGCGGTGATGCTGGCTTTGGGTGGATTGGGATTTTGGGATGATTACATGAAGGTTAAGAAGAAGAACTCGGACGGTGTTTCCGCCCGGGTGAAGCTGGCATACCAGTGGGGTGTGAGTTTACTAGCTGCCGCTTTCCTGTATGTCTGGCCCGATGCCGGTTCCCGTCTCCCTTATCCCGAACTGATCAGTCAGCTCTATATCCCGTTTTACGGAGCTATCGACATGGGCTGGCTTTGCATACCGTTTTGCGCCCTGGTACTGGTATCGGCATCCAACGCTGTCAACCTCACGGATGGTTTGGACGGATTGGCATCAGGTTGTGCGGTTACGGCGGGCGTTGCCTATGCCATGATTGCCGTTATTGTGGGGTATCCTCCTCTGGCTGCATCGTTTTCCCACTTGCCAAATCACCCGATGGTGCTGGAAATGAGCGTGATGATGATGGCTCTTGTCGGAGCTTGCCTGGGCTTTCTGTGGTATAACTGTTATCCGGCCAGGGTTTTCATGGGAGATACGGGATCTCTTGCGATTGGGGGTGCATTGGGTATGGCGGCCATTTGTACGGCTCAGGAATTGTTGTTTGTTGTTATTGGCGGGGTTTTTGTGATGGAAGCCACATCCGTCGTTTTGCAGGTGGCCTGCTTCAAATCGCGTGGGAAACGCATTTTCAGGATGGCTCCTATCCATCATCACTTCGAATTGGGAGGCTGGAAGGAAACGCAGGTTATCGTCCGCTTCTGGATGATCGGGCTGATTCTGGCCATAATCGGTTTAACTTGTATCGTTATTCAATAATTCCATGAATCTTCAATCGTTAAAGGTTGCCGTGCTCGGCGCGGGCCGTAGTGGAAAAGCCGCCGCACTTCTGGCCAAGAGCCGGGGTGCGGATGTGTGCGTTTTTGATTCTGCTTCCGTGAGTGAGTGGCATGAAATTGTACCGTTGGTCGAACATGCCGGAAATGAGGACGCCGAACGCTTTGGCGCTGATTTGGTGGTCATGTCTCCCGGAGTGGAACCCGACTGCCCATTTGCCTTGGCTTTTTCCAGCCGTGCCGGAGAATGTATTGGAGAATTTGAATTTTCCGCCCGTTTTTACCAAGGCCGCATTATTGCCATTACCGGTACGAATGGCAAAACGACGACGACGGCGCTGATTGAGAAAATTCTGCTTTCCGCCGGGTTGAAAGCCGTAGCTTGCGGTAACTACGGGATCCCGGTTTCGGAATTGCTTTTGCGGAACGAAATACCGGAAGTTCTGGCATTGGAATCGAGTTCGTTCCAGTTGGCCGGTATCCGCGATTTCCACCCCGATGTGGCCGTCTGGCTGAATTTTGCTCCGGACCACATGGACCGGTATCGATCCGTTGAGGATTACCGCAACGACAAATTGCACATATTCGATAATCAGACGGAAGCCGACTGGGCTGTCGTCCGTGCCGGAGAAAATCTCCCGGCACTGAAAGCCCGTACGCTGACTTTCTCTACGGAAGGTTTGCCTGCAACGCTGACCTGCCGCGACGGTGTCGTTATGGAAAGCGATTCCATTGTCGTGGATCTTACGGAAACCCTGATGAATCAGACGCACAACACGGAGAACGTGATGGCTGCCTTCCTGGCCTGCCGTGCGCTGGGTGTGGATGAGGACGTTATCCTTGCCGCCATCCGCGGATTTACACCTCCTGGACACCGTTGCGAATTGGTTCGTTATCTGGACGGAGTGATGTGGCTGAATGATTCCAAGGCGACCAATCTGCATGCTCTTGTGGCGGCGATCAAGTCGCAGAAAGCGCCTGTGGTGTTGATTGCCGGAGGCAAAGACAAGGGGCTGGATTATGTGTCGCTGCTCCCCTTACTCCGTGAAAAAGTCCGTGCGGCAGTTGTATTCGGGCAGATCCGGGAACAGTTGTATTCTGAGTTTTCTCCGGTCGTTCCTACTTACCGGGAAAGCGATGTCGAAGCCTGCGTCCGGCGGGCTCAGAAACTTGCACAGCCGGGAGACATTGTTTTGTTTTCCCCGGGAACCTCTTCATTTGATATGTTTACCGGATACGTCCAACGCGGACAGGTATTCCGGACCGCCGTATTAGCATTAACCTCTCAACAGTAGAAACACGATTTCCATGCACAAGAACACATCCAAAGATAGGACTGTTGTTAAAAGGGTTCCCCCGAAAAGGGGATTTTCCAAAATGTTTCAGGGCAAGGTAACCCGTTACCGAAGCCGTATTTCCGAGTTTGAGGACGATACTCCCAGCAGCACGATTGTGCGTATTCTGGTGGGCGTGTTGCTCATCCACTTGATCGTGATCGGCGGCGTCTGGTTGCGCGGTTCCTTGAAGAAAGACGAAGCCGAAACCCGGGTCAATATTCCCGTTGCCCAGAATACGGCTACCCAGACGCAGGAGCAGCCTCAGCAAAACCAGCCGCTTCAGCAGCAACAGACGACAGCCCAGACGCAAACTCCGACCGGGGCACCTCTGATCACAGATAAGAATTCTATGGCGGAAGTTCCTCCTGCCGTATCCCAGCCGCATTCTTCCTCCGGACAAGAGCAAATCCCTCTTGCCCTGCCCGTGGATGGAACATCGGGCGGACAGGCGGTTCAGCCGTCCGTTGCCTCGAATCGTCCGGCAGTGTCGGCTCCAACTGTTTCTCGGAATGATCAGCCGGCTTCGTCCGGTTCGGTTGCCGTGATCGAACCTGGCCCTGCCCGTCATATCATCGCAACGGGGGATACCTGGGAAAGTATTGCCAGGGATAATAACTGCACGGTTGAAGGCCTCAAAACCGTCAACCCCGGTGCTGTTCTCGCAAGTGGAGCAACTCTTGTGATTCCCATGAAGCCGGGAGAACGTGAAAAAGTGATCCAAGCGCGTCAGGAAGAAGCAATTCGCAATGCCGATGTCGTTTATGTCATGAAAAGAGGCGATACTTTGTCCAAGGTTGCCCGGCAGTACAAGGTGAGCGTGGCTTCTCTCCAAAAATACAACAACATTACCGATCCCCGCAAGGTGAAGATTGGACAGGAGATTAAAATCCCCAAGCAATAAAAAACTGTTTTACGGAACTTTTTCATGTCATCCAAGGTCAGCATTATTCTTGTTTGGTTTTCTGTCATTGTCCTGCTTGTGGTAGGACTGGTGATGGTTGCCAGTACGGGAGTTTGGGTTGAACCCGAGGACGATCAATACGGAATGTTGTACAAACAGATGCTCTTCTCCGGTTTCGGTTTGATTGGAGCTCTTCTGTTGGCTCGCATGAATTATGAGTTCTTCCGCAAATATATCTGGCTAATTATCGGATTTGCCTGCTTGTTGCTGGCATTGTGCTATGTCCCCGGCATTGGTCGGGAGATTAACGGGGAACGCCGCTGGATTAACCTCGGCATCCAGTTCCAGCCGAGTGAATGTGCTAAGATCTGTACGATGATGCTACTGGCTCACTGGTATGCCTTGCACCGGGATGTCGCTTCCAAGTTTATTGGCGGGTTCATCAAGCCGGGCATTCTATTCGGTATTCCCTTGTTGTTGATCTTTTTTGAAAAGGATATGGGGACTGCCTCGGCTTTGGGAGTTGCCGGATTATGCGTCATGTTTGCCGCTGGAGCCAATGTCTGGTATCTGTTGGGGACAATTGTAGTCGGATTCGGAGGTCTTTACTACATGGTGCAGACCAACGCCAACCGGTTGGAGCGTATTAGAGCCTGGACGGATTTGGCCGCTTATAGTGACGGAGCGGGACTTCAGCAATTCCGGGCGATGCTGGGAATGCAGCGCGGTGGTATTGAAGGGATTGGTCTTGGTAATAGCGTGGAAAAGCATGGAACACTTCCTTTTGCTCATACCGATTTTATTTTTGCTCCTTTGGGCGAGGAATTCGGGTTGATCGGCACGATGACCGTGCTGTTGTGTTTTTCCCTGTTTGCTTTTGCCGGCATGTCCGTGGCCATGCAGACGAACGACCGTTACGGTCGCTTGCTGGCGGTGGGCATTGTTGCTCTTGTTTTTTGTCCGGCCATGTTGAATATCGCTGTGGTGACGGCTGCCTTGCCCAATTCCGGCCTTCCTTTGCCATTTATCAGTTTTGGCGGGACGAACTTGATTTTTACACTGGGAGCCATCGGTATGTTGACGAGTATCCAGAGGCATTCTTATACGCCGCCTCCTGCGTATGAATTTTCGAGAAGAGATGACAGATCCGTAGACCTAAGATTATGAATGAGAGCCAAGGAAAAAATCTAAGTGTCGTGATAGCCTGCGGAGGAACCGGGGGCCATCTGTTCCCTGGTATTGCCGTCGCGCAGATACTGAAAAAGAAGGGATATCGGGTGACTCTGCTCATTTCCCGCAAGAAAGTCGATGCCCAGGCGACGGAACAATATGGGGATTTGGATTTCAAGACGGTGGAAGCCGTCGCCATGCCTAAGATCCCTTCGATCGGCATGTTCAAGTTTTTCTTCCTCATGTGGAAGACATGGCGCAGTTGTAAGGCTATATTGAAGGAAGTGCAGGCAGATGTCGTCGTCGGCATGGGCGGTTTTACTTCTATGCCTCCGGTCGTGATTGGCAAAAGAATGGGATTGAGGACGTATGTCCACGATTCCAATGCCCTGCCCGGAAAAGCGAACCGGATGACCTCCCGGTGGTGTGACAATGTCCTGCTGGGGATGGAGGAGGCGTGTCACTATTTCGACAAAGGAAAATCTATCGTGACGGGTACTCCCGTCAGAATGGAACTGGAAAAAGTCCTTCCCAGGGAACAAGCTTACGAACAACTCGGTTTTCGTCCCAAGGGGAAACTCGTTTTGGCGATGGGCGGTTCCCAGGGGGCACGCAATCTCAATACCTTGACGATTGAAGCTGCCGGAGAATGCCGTGATTTGTGCGAATTTCTCGTGATTACGGGGACGTCTGATTATGAACGGGTCAAGGAAATGTGTGCGGGATTGGACAATGTTCACCTGATGGCCTTCTGTTCCTGCATGGGGGCGGCGTATAGCGCGGCGGATGTGGTGATTTCGCGTTCGGGGGCTTCCAGTTTAACGGAACTGGCCCATATCGGAAAAACATCCCTGCTGGTTCCGTATCCATTTGCCGCTGATGACCACCAGGCTCATAATGCCCGGGTCTTTTCATCCCACAAGGCTGCTCGCGTTTGTCGTGAAGAATCGCTGACGAGTGAAACGATTGTCGGATTTTTGAAAGAATTGTTGACGGATGACAAGCTCCTGTGCGAGATGGAGTCCGCCGCAAAGCGGCTTGATGTTCCCGATGCCGCCGACCGCATCGTTGCCGTGGTTGAAAACAATAATGCCCCAGAGAAGAATGATTGATGAATTGAGAAAAAGGCTTTTGGATCGTGATCATCCCGCCCGGATCCACTTGATTGGCGTAGCCGGATCCGGTATGTCCGGTCTGGCTTTGATCCTTCTGGAGATGGGGCATCAGGTGAGTGGTTCCGATAGGGTAACCAGTGCGGAAACGGAACGTCTCCAAGGTTTGGGGCTGATTTTCTCGACTCCTCATACGTCAGTTGTTCTCGACGGAGTGGAAATGGTTATCTACTCCAGTGCTATCCGCCCGGAAAATGCTACATTCAGCGCTGCCCGGGAGAAAGGCATTCCTTGTTACCGCCGTGCCGAATGCCTGGCCGCTGTCTTGAATGCCAAGAAAGGCGTCATCGTTTCCGGTACGCACGGGAAAACGACGACTTCTTCATTATCTGCCCATTTGCTTCGCGAGGGGCGCATGAGGCCCTGCCATTACGTCGGAGCAGAAATCCCCGTTCTGGGTGCCAATGCCCACTGGAATGAAAACAGCGAATACCTTGTCGCTGAAGGAGATGAAAGCGACGGAACTCTCGTCAATTACATTCCCGAACATTCTATCGTTTTGAATGTGGAAGCCGAGCACCTCGACTTTTACCGCGATTTGGATCACATTAAGAGCGTGTTTGATCGCTTGTGCCGACAAACGAGGGGATGTATTTTTTATTGTGCCGCAGATGCCGGCGCCCGCAGCGTATGTTCCAAGTATCCGAATGCGATCGGATATGGATGGTCGGATGCGGATTACATTGCGACCGATGTCCATGAAATGCGCGGACATACGGCCTTTACCGTCGAGTTCCGGGGTGAGGTAATCGGTCGTGTTGAGTTGGGCATTCCAGGAAGACATAATGTCCTCAATGCTTTGGCCGCGATTGCATTTGCACGTGAGGCCGGTGTGGATTTTGATTCGATCACGCGCGGTCTTGCCTCATTTGCAGGGGCTAAGAGAAGGTTTGAGACCAAGTATCTGTCCCCTTCCTACCGCATTGTGGACGATTACGGTCATCATCCCACGGAGATTGCCGCGACTTTGCAGACAGCCCGCTCTCTGAATCCCAAGCGTCTTGTCGTGTTGTTCCAGCCTCATCGTTATTCGCGTACGAAGATGCTTCATGATGATTTCGGGAAGGTGCTGCAGAATGCCGACCAAGTATTCGTAGCCGATGTCTACCCCGCGAGCGAACTTCCGATCGAAGGTATTAGCGGTCAGACGATCGTGGACGCTATCCACCGTAACGGGCCGACAGGTACGGAGTTCCTTCCAGATCTGGCGACGGCTCACCATGCCGTGGGCAACTTCCTCCGGCCCGGGGACCTTCTGATTACTTTGGGGGCCGGCAATGTCCATGAATGCGGTACGAGAATTGCTGCGGACCTGGCCATTCTGGAAGATATGTTACGTTTTGGAGGCCCGGATATCCATGGTTGTCTGTATGAGCCTATGCGTCGTCATACTACGATGGGAGTTGGCGGATGCGCCCAGTATTGGATGGAACCGGAGAGTGTGACTGCTATGCGCGAAGTCGTTAACTATTGCCGTGAACGGAGTATCCCTGTTCGCATGCTGGGGCGCGGCTCCAATGTCATTGTGCGCGAAGGAGGAATCCGTGGTGCCGTCATTCATCCCTTCGGGGGGGAATTCGATGCTATTGCTCTGAACCCGGACAAGACGATTACCGCCGGTGTCGGTGTGCGTTTGAAAAAGCTGGCGACCGTAGCCATCCAGGCCGGTATTTCCGGATTTGAGTGGATGGATGGCATTCCAGGTAGTGTCGGGGGTAGTCTTCGCATGAACGCTGGAGCTATGGGGGCCGACATGTGGAGCAGATTCGTGTCTGCCATCTGCCTGGATGACGACGGAGAAATCCGGGAGCACAGAAAGGAAGACATGGTGGCCGAGTACAGAATGATTCCCGAGTTTGTGACGAGCCTTGTTCTGCAAGCGACCTTCCGGGGAACGACAGGTCCGGATACGGAGGCCATGCAAAAGATGGTTGAAAAAAACCGTGAAAAGAGGAAAATCTCACAGCCTCTCGGTGCTAGCGCAGGGTGTGTGTTCAAGAACCCGGAGGGAATCCCGGCCGGTCGTCTGATTGAAGAACTCGGCCTCAAGGGGGCCTGCGTAGGTGATGCCTGCGTATCTGATGTCCATGCCAACTTTATCGTCAACCGGGGGCATGCCCTGGCGACTGATGTGACGGAACTGATTGATCTGATTCGTGCGAAAGCCAAAGAGGAACGTGGAATCGAATTGAAAAGCGAAGCCCAGGTCATCGGCGATAGAGAACCACAATTTTAGCGTATAAATACTACGGTTATGAATCTTTCGAAAGATACAAGAATTGCTGTCCTGATTGGCGGTCCGGGAGCTGAACGGGAAGTTTCCCTCGTTTCCGGACGGGCTGTGGCGGGTGCTTTGCGGGATGGCGGGTTTACGCACGTGACGGAAGTGGATGTCCGGACGCCGGACTTTGTCCTGCCCGAAGGGACGGAGCTGGCTTACAACGTGATCCACGGGACTTTCGGCGAAGACGGTTCGTTGCAAAGAACATTGGAAGCCAGAGGAATGCCTTACACGGGAGCGGGTGTCAGAACTAGTGAGATTGCCTTCGACAAGGTGAAATCCAAGGAGGTTTTCATGGAAGCGGGAGTTCCGACCCCCGCTTGTGAGATTCTGGATTGTTCCGATGGGCTTGTGTTGCCTACTCTTCCATTACCCCTGGTGATCAAGCCGGCTTGCGAAGGATCCAGCGTAGGTGTTCATATTGTCCATAAGCAGGAGGATTTGCTGCCGGCGATGGAAGAAGTCGTTCAGCATGGTACGGCCATCCTCGTGGAAGAATTTATCCAGGGCAAGGAACTGACGGTAGGTATCCTGGACGGCGTGGCTCTGCCTGTCGTCCACATCTGTCCGCGTTCCGGGTTTTATGATCTGAAGAACAAGTATCCGTGGATGAATATGGGAGGCGGTACGGATTACATTTGTCCGGCCGATATTTCCAAGGAGGCTACGCTTGCCGTACAGGAGGCCGCCCTGGCCGCATACAAAGCGGTAGGAGTGGAAGTTTATGGCAGGGTCGATGTGATGTTGCGCGATTCAGACCAGAAGCCTTTTGTGCTGGAAATCAACACGATTCCGGGGATGACTTCCTCCAGCCTTCTGCCTAAGGCCGCTGGTGAGATCGGATTGTCCTATGAGGCTCTTTGTGAGCGTATCGCAGAAATTTCACTGGCGACAAGCCGGGGGTGACCCGATCCGTTGCCTTATACCATCCTACTTTGATCCATGGCCCGCAAATCCACAACTTGTATCCAACCGGGAAGCAAGCGCGAGGAAATGCGGGCTTTGGAAAAGGAGTTGATTAAAAAAGGCTTTCGTCCGCGTTTTTGGAAGCGTTTTGGCCGTCGGCTCGTTTCCGTGCTGACGCTTCTGGTGATTTTCTTTGCCTTGGCATGGAGTATCAGGTTCCTGTGGTCCAATTATATCTCCAGGTATGATGGACTTTCCTTTAAGGAACTGGAACTCAAAACAAATGGGGTTATTCTTGAGGATCAAGTACTGCAGCTGATGGGGCTGCAGGGCAAGGAGGTGTTGCTATCGTTGGATGTGGATGCCTTGGAACAGAAACTGATGGCTTTTCCTGCCATCAGAAAGGCGACCGTCCGCCGGGAACTCCCGTCTACATTGTGTGTGGAGATCGATGCCCGGGTGCCTATTGCCTGGCTTGACTGCCCCAAGCTGGGCATCCGTTCCCATGATGTTGAACACGGTATGTTTGTGGATGCCGATGGTGTGGTGTTTCCTTGCCATAAGGAAATTCACAAAGACTATATGGATTGCCCGATACTGTCCGTGCCGACGCCGGACGAAGGTGAGATTTCTCCGGGAGAAAAGGTGGAAATTCTGGACCGTGCCGTGGATTTGATCGTGTTGATCCGTCGTGAAAAGTCCGAATTCATCTCCAAGCTCAGTAGAATCAGCATTCGTAACGAATGGTCTTATCTGGTTGAGTTCGAAGATGGATGTGAAGCGGTTTTCGGGGTGTATGATACGGAACGACAGGTGGAAAATTTCCTGATGATCCAGCAAAATGCCCGGAAGACGCACCGTAAGATAAGAAAAATCAACTTGATTCAGGAACGGAATGTTCCGGTCGAATACGACAGAAACTACGAGAATATCCCGATTGCCGAGCCGGTGACCGAGTAAAAATGACTGTCTTTGCGACTTAGCCGTTGACCAATGTTGGGTCACACGGCAATCTCACCCTCATGCGCATCGTATTCATGGGAACTGGCAATATCGCATTGCCTTCATTCCGCCGGTTATTGAACAAGTCCAATGTCGTTGGTCTCGTGACGCAGCCGGATCGTCCTGTCGGACGGCATCAGGTCATGACTCCGCCTGCACTCAAAGTGATGGCCGAGGATGCGGATGTTCCTGTCTTGCAACCAGAATCGCTTCGAAAGCCGGAGGCTGTCCAAGCGCTGGCGGAGTTGAAGCCGGACCTTATCGTTGTGATGGCTTATGGGCAGATTCTCTCCGAGGAAGTGATCTCCATGCCCCCTCTGGGCTGCATCAATGCCCATGCCTCGATCTTGCCGCGGCACCGTGGCGCGTCCTGTATCGCCGCCGCCATTAAGGAAGGAGACTCCTCCACGGGGGTGACGATTATGCATATGGTTCGCAAACTGGACGCCGGGGATATCATCAAGTCCGTGTCTCTTCCTCTGATGGGCAAGGAAACCTGCGGGATGATGCATGATGTTCTCGCGAATCTGGCCCCCGATGTGCTGATGGACGTGATCCATTCCATCGAATCCGGAACGGCTACGCGAACGCGCCAGAACGAATATCTGGCGACGTATGCTCCCAAGTTGCAGAGATCTGACGGATTGATTGACTGGAATCTGTCGGCCGTGGAAATTGAACGCGCCATGCGTGCATATGATCCCTGGCCGGGTACGTACACCTTGTTCAGGGATCGCAAGGGCAGGATCAAGACATTGAAACTTTTCCCCTGTGCAAAAGTCAAAAAGGAAAACCGTGGCGTGCCAGGTGAGATCCTCTCGATTGGAGAGCATGGTCTCCTCGTTGCTTGTGCGGAAGGGGCACTTTTGGTGCCTGCCGTCCAGCCGGATGGCGGCAAGCGTATGTCGGTGGCGCAATTTGCTGCAGGTCGCCCCCTTGATCCGGGAATGATTTTTAATCCTGTTGAAGACCGAAACGGATAATTGAAATACCATGGCATCGTCATTTTCTCTCGACAGCTTGAACCGGGCGCAAAGACAGGCCGTCGTTACGTTAAATGGCCCGGTGCTTATTCTTGCCGGAGCCGGTACCGGCAAGACGCGTACGGTGACGTGCCGTATCTCTCATATGGTGGAACATGGTATTCCGGGACGCAATATCCTGGCTGTTACGTTTACAAACAAGGCTGCCAATGAAATGCGTGAACGCATTGGTCAGATGGTCGCGCGCAAAGCCGCCCGAGCCATGATGATCAGCACGTTCCACTCCCTGTGTACGCGTATCCTGCGCGAGGATATCGGGAAACTGGGCTATAAGGAAAATTTTACGATTTATGCCGGTAGCGATCAGGTGGGGCTGTTGCGCCAGTTGATCGTGAGGCATGGCGGGAGAAAAGAAAAGGTGGAGCCCAAGGATGTACTGGCAGCCATGAGCTCAGTGAAGAATGCCGGTCTCAATATCGATTCTATCAAGGATGATTTGCTGGCGACGATTGCATCTTCGTACCAGCGGGAACTGATTGCCCAGAATGCGGTGGACTTTGACGACCTGTTGATTATGGCGGAGAAGATCCTGCGGGAATATCCCGATGTCCGTGAAGCCTGGAGGAGCAGGTTCCGCTACATTACGGTGGACGAATTCCAGGATACCAACAGCCTGCAAATGAGCCTTCTCAAGCAGCTTGTCGGACCGGAACATAACGTTTGCGTCGTGGGGGACGACGACCAATCCATCTACGGGTGGCGCGGTGCGCAGATCAGTAATATTCTGGATTTCGAACGTTTCTTCCCCAATCCTACCGTGATCAAGCTGGAGGAGAATTACCGTTGTACGGCGCCGATTCTTAATGCTGCAAATGCTTTGATCAAGCATAACCTCGGGCGCCGTGAGAAAACCTTGTACGCCCACAAGGGCAATGGTGAACCTGTCAGGCTCATTTCCATGCCGGGGGATGCGGAAGAAGCGGAATTTATTGTCACGGATCTCGAAACGATACGCCGTCGCGAGAACAGGAACTGGGAGGATTTTGCCATCCTTTTCAGGGCCAATACACAGAGCCGTATTATCGAGCAAACCCTTCGAGAACATAAAATCCCGTATAGAATGGTGGGCACCCAAAGCTTCTTCGACCGCAAAGAGGTGAAGGATTTGATTGCCTATCTGGGGTTGATGGACAATCCTAAGGCGGATTTGCACCTCCTGCGCGTTCTCAATACTCCGCCACGCGGCATCAGTGAAACGACGGCACATCTTGCAATCGACTGGAGCCGGGAACACGAACAGAGCGTCTGGGAAGCCTTGAATGATGAAGAACTGTTGTCGCAGTTTTCGACTCGCGTGCGTAACAGCGTCCAGGAATTCTGTCGTCTGGTTGATAAATATGCAACCTTGTTTGCCGCTAGCGAACAGGACTTTGGCGATCTTCTTGCGGAATTGATTGAGGAGACCGGCTATGAAGGTTATGTTTGCCGCAGTTGCAAGACGGAGAACGAGGAGCAGAAACGTCTCATAGGGATCGGGGACGTCAAGGCCGACCTCAGACGCTACTGGGAGCCCGGTAAAAACCTGACCGACTATCTGGCCAAGGTCTCTCTTGATCAGGACGATGATGATGACGATGTAGAAAACAAGGCCGGTGTATGCCTGATTACCATGCATGCCTCCAAGGGTCTCGAATTTCCGATTGTTTACCTTGTTGGTCTCGAAGAAGGGATTCTGCCTCACAAACGTTCTCTTGAAGACGGAAATTGCGATGAAGAGAGACGCCTTCTTTACGTCGGTATTACGCGTGCCCAGGAACGCCTGATGATGACTTTTTGTTCGACTCGCCTCCGGTATGGAGATCGCATGCCGTGTCGTCGTTCATCATTTATCGGAGAAATCCCGGAAGATCTCTACATTTACGAAACCTGGGAGGAGATCATGGAGCAAGAGATAACTCCCGAGGAAGAGTCCGACTTTATTTCCTCTCTCCGGAGCATGATTATCGACGAAGACTGAACGGTTGGTGACGGAAACCGCGTGTTATCCTTGTCAATGTTTGGAGATATCGGAAACAACGGCTTTGTGGATGGCTCCAGGGATGGTGACCGTGTCTGAATGGATAGGCAGCAGAGGGGACGTCGTGAAAATCCTGTTTTGGCGCAGGATGGGAAATTGTGCCGGAGTCGTTGCTCCGAACCCCGTTCCCGTTTCCCGGTAAACATCCAAAAAATTGCTGCCGATGGATTTGAATGTGGAAGATGAAGGGGCCGCATTGAAGTTTCCAGCCATAATGATGGGCATGTTGCCGACTTTGTTTCCCTGGTCTTTCAACGCATTTAAGATGTTGTCGATTTCAAGCCGGTGGAAAGAACGGAGTTTGGAATAGTATTTCCAGTGTTCGGGAAGAAGGAAGTTCATCTTCGTCTGACGATGGGCCAGGCTGATATTGACTAGACGGATAGGAAGGTTGGAATGGCGGGGAATCCAGTCAACCATCAGACTTTCCGTATCGGGGATAGGCGCTACTTGGGAGAGTTCCCCGTTGGAACAAATAATGGCGCATGTGCCGATTTGGCGGGCACGGGCGGAGTTGCCGAACAGGGTCAGGGCCATTTCGACTGTTTGATTCGGGTCTCTGGCCCCTTGGAGGAAAATGACATCGGCATTGAGCTTGGCCAGGGCGGCTGTGGGTATGTTTTTCATGCCTCGGCAATCAATGGTGACGATGCGCCACGATTGGAGGCCGGGGTGAGATGGCAGTTTGTACTGGTTCATTCCCGTTCTGGCGATGGAGGGAAGGGAATCCAGAGTGGTGATGCCGTACAATGTCCAGAGGAGGAAAACGACCAACCCGATTTTCGAACGGAAGAAGATCCAGGCGAGGACTGCGGGCATGCCCAGGACTGAGGCCCATATCCACTGGGGAATAGTGGATATGATTGCTGTTATGTCGGATCCTTTGTAAAAGGAAAAAGAGATAAGAAACAGCCCGCACAGAGAAAAAAAGGCCATAAGCCTGCCGCACTGGAGCCCCAGATTGCGGTAGGCTGAATTACTGTGCTTCTTGCGGGGTATGGAGGAGAGAGCTGGCACAGTAGGGAAACTGGTGCTTACATGCCGAAGCCGGGAGGCAATTCCATGCCGCCAGTCAGCTTTTTCATTTCCGATGCGGCCTTTTCCTTACCTTTGCTGATGGCGTTCTGGATGGTTGCAAGCAGAAGTTCTTGAAGGAATTCAGCATCGTTGGGATCCAGAATGGAAGGATCGATTGTGAGAGAGGTAATTGTGCCGTCGCAGGTGGCCGTTACTTTGATTTTACCGGCGGCTCCTTCCGATTCAACAGTTTCGGTGGCGAGCTTTTCTTGAGCGGCGGCAAGCCCGGCCTGCATTTCCTGGGCTTGTTTCATCAATTTCATGATATTCATGGTGGTCTGTTAGGATATGTATTGAGGAGGGAGAAAATGGTGGGCACACCATTTCAGGAGATGATACGTGCTTTGAAGATGGCCAGGGCTTTTTCAATAAAGGGATCTTTGTAGTAGTCCTCGGCCTGCTTTTCTTCGTCGACTGGCTTGGGTGCTTCAACGGGAGGTTCCGGAGCCGGGGGAAGCGGCTTGGGTTTGGGTTTTTGTTCCGGTTCGGGGATGGGTTCCGGTTCGGGAGGTTCCGGGACGAGGGAACTCATTTCAACGCGGAGAGTGATGGGACAGTGCAGCAATTCGGTCAGGATTGTTTCTGCCTGTTCTTTCAGGCTGGGGTGCTGCAGGGTGTCCCTTGCCTGGCTGTCGGTAGGGTGTACGCCGACGGTGTAGAAGCCGCTTTGGCGACTGAGGAAAGCCGAATACTGGATGAATCCCGCCTTGAGGGGAGAAGTGGAGGAAAGGCGGACAATGGTCTCTTTCCAGGCAGCTTCGTCCTCGTTCCGATCAGAGGTGTCTTCAATTTCCGGTTGAGTAGTCTCCTCTTTGGCGGGGAGAGGTTCCGGTTCTCCCGTGAACAGGTTGTTCATGAAGCATTCCGTCCCGGTATCTTCCTGCAAAAATTCTTCAGGCTCGTCCATCGAATCTGTTTCAGGAGGACGGACGGGGTCTGAGGACAAGGCCGAGAGAGGTTCGGGTATGGACGATGACTTCGGCATGGGTTCTGCCGATTCTTCTGGCTGAGAGTCGGGAGTGTTATCGGTTTCCCTTTCGGAAAGATTGGACTCGGGAGCGGAAATCTCCTGTTCCGGAATGGAAGGAGTCTGTTCTTCCGGAGTAGGTTTGACCGGGGATAGCTGGCTATCTATCGCTTGGGGAGTCTGGGGTATCCGGGAATCTTCATCCCGGTTCTCCGGAACAATCGGGGCGGGCTGAGACTGGGCGGGAGCCGGAATCTGGGTAGCGGAAAAGGAGGGGGGGGAGGATACTTCGATCGGAGTGTGGGGAATCGGCGCTCCTTCAATGGCTTTGATGATATCGCTGATGCTGGCTTCGGCCATGGCATGGACTGCCTTGATGAGACCCATTTCCAGATGCAAGCGTTTCTGAGTGGACCACCTCATCTTATCTTCCGTGTCAGAGAGGACCTCGACGAGACGAAGAATTTTGTCCGTCCTGGTTTTTACGACGATGGCGGAGATGCGCTCCTGAAGTTCCGGAGGAATAGAGGCGATGGAGGCGGAAGTATCGACCTTGCTGACAAGTACTTCGCGGACGGTAGAGATGATTTCCGAGAGGAGCTGTCCCATATCCCTGCCGGCTTCCGCCTGTTCCTGAACGAGGCGGAGCAGGGCAGGCAGGTTCTTTTCCAAAATCAAAGCCAGGCCCGTAGCGACGGTTTCGCGGGACGTGATCCCGAAAATGTTCAAAACTTGGGCTTCCTCAATGGAATTACCGCAGAATGAGACGAGCTGGTCGAGCATGGACTGGGCGTCGCGCATCCCCCCGTCGGCTACTTTCGCAATGGCGAATGCAGCTTCGCGAGAGAGTTTGACGTGCTCCAGGTCACAGATATGCAGGAGGTGTTCGGCGATAATTTCCGCCGGGATGGGACGTAGGTCGAAACGCTGACAACGGGACAGAATTGTTGGGAGAATTTTGTGCGGTTCGGTTGTTGCAAAGATAAATTTGACGTGGGGAGGAGGTTCTTCCAACGTTTTCAGCAGAGCATTGAAAGATTCTTTGGTGAGCATGTGGACTTCATCGATGTACACAATGCGGAATGTGCCGCGCGAAGGAGCAAAGCGTACATTGTCGCGCAAGTCGCGGATATGGTCGATCCCGCGATTGGATGCTCCGTCAATCTCCAATACATCCAGGCTGCGCCCTTCGGCTATTTCCCGGCAAATATCCTCGTTGGGATCAAAATCAACGCGGGGACCGCCGGTACAATTGAGCGCTTTGGCGAAGATGCGTGCAGTGGATGTTTTCCCCGTTCCGCGAGGGCCGACGAACAGGTAGGCATGCGCCAGGCGGTTCTGCTCAATGGCGTTGCGCAGGGTACGGACAACATGATCCTGACCCAAAACGTCGTCGAAGGTCAGGGGACGGTATTTTCTGGCAAAGACCTGATAGCTCACGGTGAGCAAGGTTAATGAAAAGCCCGGGAAGAGGAAAGCAAATTACAAATTATTTGGGTCTGCGAAGATATTTCGGATGCGTTGGTTTTTCTTCATGGGTTACTATTGCAGGCAATAGGAATGATTGAAACGGCGTTACGATCGTAAATCAGGCAGTTGAACCGGGCGAGTGTGTCGGCGGGGCTATCTGTCAGAAGATGCGTAATCATGTGTTGTGTTCGGAAAGGAATGACTTCCGCGACAGGGAGGCATATGTACCGTCGAGGGCAATAAGTTCGTCATGGGTTCCTTGTTCGACAATTTCACCCTGTTCCAGAACGCAGATGATGTCTGCATGGCGTATCGTGGAAAGTCTGTGGGCGATGACAAAGGAGGTTCTGCCTTTCATGAGGGTGTCCAGTGCCTGCTGGATTTGCTTTTCCGTATGGGTGTCGACGCTGGCTGTAGCCTCGTCCAGCAGAAGGATCGGGGGATTTTTCAGGAGCGCCCGGGCGATGGAAATACGTTGCTTTTCGCCGCCTGAAAGTTTGATTCCGCGTTCACCGACATTGGTATCCAATCCTTCGGGCAGAGCCTGGACGAATTCGTCTGCATGGGCGGCTGCAAGCGCTTGAAAAATCTCATCGTCGGTGGCATTCCGTTTTCCCAAGAGCATGTTTTCGCGTACCGTACCGTTGAAGAGGAAAGATTCCTGCGTGACGTATCCCAGGGCGGTGCGGAGGCTGGCTTTGGATAAAAGGGAGAGGGGTTGCCCGTCCAGATAGATCTCTCCGTCCGTGCATTCGTAAAAACGGGTGAGCAGGGAAAGCAGGGTTGATTTACCGGCTCCGGTAGCTCCGACCAGGGCCACCATTTGTCCCGGCCTGATGGAAAGATTGATATGGTGTAAAGTAGGGACTCCCGGCACATAATTGAAGGAAACGTTGTCGAAAAGAATTTCGCCGCGAACAGGCATTTGAAGATGGTTCCCTTCATTCGAGTTTTCCTCTTCCTTTTCATCCAGAATTTCAAAGACGCGGATGGCGGCTGCCCTGCCTCCGAGAAGGATGTGGTTAAGCTGGTGGAGCCTGGCAAGGGGTTCGTAGAGGAATCCCATCATCAGGAAGAATTGCAGCCATTCTCCCATGTCCAGATTTCCCTTCATGACAGCTTGTCCTCCGAAGGCAAGAACGGCGACGAAACCGAGGGAACTGATGAAACTCATACCCGGGTTGAACACGGCCCAGCAACGCATGATTCGTAGCGTGGCGGATTTGAGGACTGAAGAAAACTGGCGGAAGATACGGTGTTCTTCCTCTTCTGCGGCGTAGGCTTTTACCTGGCGTATTCCCGCTATATTATCGTGCAGCAGGGCATTGAGATTGCCTGTAGCTTCGCGTTCGGCACGGAATCTGCCGTGGCTGTCGCGGGAGTAGAACAGAGAACCGGCCAGAAGCAGAGGAAGAGGGAGCGTAGCCCAGACGGCAACCGACGGATTGATGTAAAACAGAGCCGCCGCCATGGCGATTACCTGAATGGATGCTACAAGCCCTTGTTCCACCCCGTCAATCAGGACTCGCTCCATCGAGGTGACGTCTTCCATGATGCGCGACATGATGTCCCCCGTCCTGCGGGAATCGAACCAGGAAAGAGGAAGCCTCTGTATTTTTCCGTGCAGATCGCTCCTGAGATCAAAGATGACTTTTTGCTCAAATGTATTGTTGAGAAGGATGCGGCACATGTTGCATGCGTCACGGATCAGGAAGCCTCCGAGTGCCAGACCGGACCAAAACCAGAGTTCGTCCCACTTTTTTCCAGGTACGATCGTGTTGGTGATGTAACGTGTCACTTCCGGGAAAATGACGAGAGCCAAAGTCATCATGATGGCGCAAAATAGCTGTAAACTCGCTAAAATAGGGTATTTGCGCAGATAGGAGAATACTCTGAGAAGGGGATGCATCACACTTTTTTTGTTACTGCCGAAAGGGACGGGAGGAAAGAAAAAATCGTTCCCCTGTATTTTGGTGTTGAAATCGTCCAATCAACATGACAGTTTGTAAGGAGTTTACGAAACCTATATACGCTCTTTCATCCTATGTGGACCAAAATCTCAATCGCAGCCGTTGTCGTTATGCTTGCTGGTGGCTTTTTCGCCTACAAGAATAATGAGGCCCTTAACGCAGAAATTCAGGCACGTGATACTGCCAAAGCAACCCTTGCTCAGACCAATGAGCTTCTTGCAGACGAAGAAGCTAAATTGGCTGATGCAACGCAGAAGAGGAATTCTTATGAAGCCGACTGCAAGGCTCTCCAGCAAAAACTGGACGAACTGATCGCTTCCAATGACGCCATGACCAAGGCCATGGGGCCCAAGGAAGAAGAACTCAAAAACATGACTGCCCAGCTTGACTCGATCAAGGCCAAGAGCAAGGATATGGCTAACGTTGCCGAGACAATGCGTGAGATTGACCGCATGAAGGAAGACAACGCTAAATTGAAGGCTCAGGTCGATGCTGCCTCTGCCAAACGTGATGCTCTCGTTGCCAGGATTGGTCAGATAGACAGCGGCATTGCCGCTCTTAACAAATTGGAGTCTGACCAGCGCGCTCATGTTTCTCCGGCTTCTTTGAAGACTTCTATCCGCAACGTCTATGATACATGGGGCTTTGTCGTACTGGATTCCGGTGCCAATGCCGGTATCGTTCTTGGTTCTCGTCTGGCAGTGCTTCGCGATGGTAACAAGATTGCCGAACTCTCCGTTAGCAATGTAGAAACCGGTAAGTCCTCTGCAGATATCATTCCCTCTTCTCTCACTGAAGGCATTCAGATTCGCCCCGGTGATCAGGTAGTGGCCGTTCGTCCCCAGTAATTTTTCCTAATACTATTTACCTTTATCATACTTCCATGAAACCCGCTCTCTTAATACTCTTGCTCCTTGTTGGAGGCGCCGGTACCTACTTCTCTCTGAATCAAAAGGCTGAACTCACGGCTACGATTGAGAATAAATTGGAACTTGTTAATGAAAACAAGACACAGTCCGCATTGCATATCCAAAGGGAAGGCCAGCGTGAAGCTGCTGAAAAAGAAAGAGATCAGTGGCTGAAGAGCCGCAGTGAAAGACAGGCTGAGGTCGCCAAACAGCAGGACATTGCCAACGAATTGACAACAAAGCAGGAAGCCATTGCCAAGGAATTGACCGAGAAAAAAGCTCTCTACAAGCAGGTAGAAGATGAGCTTGCCTCTTACGGTGTGAAAGATCCGCAGGAAGTGGTTACCATGATGGAAGAAGCCAAAAAGAAGACTGAAGAACTCAATGGCGCTCTTGAGGAAATGAACACCCTCATCGAAGCTTCCGGCAAGAAGGCTGCCCAAAAGGAACTCCAGCTTGCCAATCTGCAGAAATCTCAGGAACTTTACAAGGCCAAGTTTGCTACGAATTCCAAGGAGTACATGGTGACGGCGGTCGATCCCCAGTGGGGCTTTGTTGTTCTCAATGCGGGCGAAAGCAGCACGCTTGAACCCAACACGATCCTTCTGGTAACGCGGAATGGTAAAAACATTGCCAAACTGAAAGTTACTTCCAAGGAAAGAAGCCAGACTGTGGCTGACATCGTTCCCGGTACCTTGGCCAAAGGCAACCGTGTGGAAGAAGGAGATCGCGTGTTCCTTCTTGCCCCACAGAGCTGATATCTTTCTGCAAGGTTTTCGTAAATATTTTCTCCGGCCCGGCATTCGCAAAGAATGCCGGGTTTTTTGTTGGAAGCACGAGAGAGGAGGGCGAGATCCTCCTTGCAATATGCCGGGAGCGAATCATAATTGTTAATTATGAAGAATCTGATGATGTTGTTGAGCGTTGGGCTTGTCGGCATGGCCTTTTCATCGTGTACAGGTCAGGACAATCCTTTGGATAGAGATCGCGTTCCCCAACCTCCTTCCGGAACGACGGAGAGGATGAAACCGATTAATCAAATTCAGGATTTTGAACAAAAGGCTGCTTTTGGTCCCTTGGTTTCTCCTCGTCGTTAAACTTTCCGGAGTTCTGTTTGACTTACCGTCCCCAGGTTCATGGATTTGTCTTGCCGTCATGGGAAGGCGGTGGTAGGGAATATCAACAATTAAGTTATGACCCAAGCAATCAAACATCTAATGACGGCCCTGTGCCTGGGATTCCTTGCTGCGACGTTTTCCTCATGCACATATATTATGAACGATGCCGGAGAAAAAGGAGAACGCATTCCTCAGCCTCCTCCCGGTACGACCTCCAGGCAGAAACCTTGGAATGAATCTCAGCGATTTGAAGCGGAAGCTACTCTTGGCCCGCTAGCGAAACCTCGCCGTTGATACGCAAAAACTGCGTTGAATTTTGAAAGCCGTACCTCTTTTCCAGATGGAAAGGGTACGGCTTTTGCGTAAATGGAGTAAAAAACAGGAATAACTCAGTTTTGGACCGGATAATACTTATTCAGAATATCCGTAGCTATTTGCACGGAGTCCCCTTGCGGTACCGTCGGGTATCCGTTGCCGTTTCGTTCGACCCATTGTCCTTCATGCTGGATACACCATTTGGTGAAGGCCCTGGAATCAAATGATTTGTCCGTTCCGATCGTGGAACGGAGTCGGCTGATGAATTCTTCCCAGCGGGGGAGATAATAATCCTTGAGCAATCCTTGCCATTCACGCTTCGCATAGTCGGTGAGTCCGGCTCCCGGAGCTCCCCATGTCGTGAGAATTTGGCGAGCATTCTTTTCGTAATAATCTTTTTCTTCCGGAGTGTTGCCCCAGGTTCTCGCCTTATCGATCCACGCTCCGGTCAGGAATTCATGACGCGTGCCGACCAGTCGATCAAGGTCTCGGATCAGATTGAGCATTTTGTCGGCCTGACGGTCAAATTCGACCTTGTCTCCCCGTTTGAAAGCGCTCAGTAAAGCCGGTTGCGTATTGTCCGTTTCATAGGCAATAATCTGGCGTAACAGGTTGACGACATCATAGCGGAAGGCATCACTGTTCTTGCTTTCCTGTGTAGCCTGGAGCATGGAACGGAGAGCGTGAACCATGCTGCGCATCATCTCCTTGTTCCGGACTTGAGGGAGTTCCCCGAGAGCCGTATCCGGCAGTTGAGCAAAGCTTTTCTGATCGAAAACGGGCCGACGGGTGCAGACGGAACTTCTGTCCCGGTATGAGACGGGATAACGATTGAAGACCTCATTGATCAGGATATTCCATCCCTTGACGACAGCCGGATCATTACTGCCGGCTCTGCGGCGGGCATAGGCATCGTACCACACCTTCATGTCCGGAGCGGCATCGGCGTGCCAGGGGGCTTCCAGAGTGTATTCGAAGCCGACCGGATAGGCGGCGATCCCTTCCAGAGTAGACCCGACGCCCGTGCAGTTGGGCACTTTCATGGCAGAGGCAATGCTTCCGGCAATTTTTTGCAGTGGAGCATATTGATAAGTATTACCCCCGAAGTTGGCCAGGAAGTTCCAAATGAAGGGAGCGTTCTTGAAGCGATCCGTCTTACGGTAGAGTTCCCGTTCTTCACCCATGTATTCCAGAAGAACCATTTTACCTGAAGGAAGGGAGGAGAGCATACCGTCCAGAGGTGTTTTGCCGTCCTTGTTTTTCTCCTGCCACCGGGGCATGAAATCGAATGTCCATCCCATTTGGTACCAGACGGCTTGTGGATCGGCCTCTTGCATACCCTTGCTGATACTTTGTGCGACACCTGCAATATAATCCGCCTCCCAGCTTGGCGGAGTGATTTCATTGAAAGGATCGGCGGCATAGAGGTGGTCTGTACCGTACATAGCCGTTTGTTCGTTCAGGAAACGTTTCTGAATATCGTTGAAGAGGGGATCCGTAGCATCAAGGAACCAGGTATTGTATTTTTTGAAACCACCCCAAGGGTGGATAGAAGTAATTTTTGCATCGGGACGTATTGTTTTCAGGGCTTCCGGGACATGGCCGGCAAACCCGGCCAGAATGGGTTTCATGCCCAGAGCACGGGCTTCTCGCAGAATTTGTTCCTGGATTTTTTGCTGTCCCTCAATATAGGCCATGGGTAGCGGACCGCCCCACTTATCGATATTGGCCATTCGATGCCATGGCAGGTGGGCGGGAGCCGTAAAGAAGGAAAGAATCTGCTTTTCCGTCAACCCGTACGATTTCCAGACGCGTAGCCAGGTCGCTTCCTGTCCTCCGTGAATCAGAGGGCGATTTACTCCGTTCATCGCCATCCAGTCCAAAAAACGCTGCCAGCCGGCAGCATCCGTGTAAGGGAAAGTATAGCCGTAGGTACAATAATTCAGGAAAAAACGCTCTTTGGCTTTGCAGACGTGGCGTGTTTTTTCGTGAGGCAAAGGCAGAGGCCCCTTGACTTCCAGGGGCTTAATGGCCTGCCAATCATAACTGGTCATGGCATTGTAGCGTAGGTACCAGTTGAAGGCCATTGCCAGACTGATCCCGTTATTGCCGCGGAGGACAATTTTGTTGTTGCGGACATCGACTTCAAAGGCATCCATGCCTCCTTCATCGGGAATCAGTTCGCAAATGAACGATGTCGCATGTTGAGGTAAAACGCGTTGAATAAGTGCTTGCGCTGCCGTCAGGGGCGTTTTTTCCGGCATGGTGATTGCAGAGGCGGGTGCCTGTTCCATAGTATGCCCCAATGGAGAGACACAGAGAAAGGCTGGAATCATAAGCGAAGAAAAGAGAATAGATTTCACGGTATACGAATACGTTGTTTTTCATGGAAATATTTCAAAATCATGCAGAAATCCGGACATGATCTTACGATTCGTCCATTCCCTGTGAATAGGTGCTTTACACGTGCCGAACTTTATAGTAGGTAACTTGCCGTTACGCGGAGAGATGGCTGAGTTGGTTTAAGGCACTCGACTCGAAATCGAACGTGCGGGAGACCGTACCGAGGGTTCGAATCCCTCTCTCTCCGCCAAAATACTTGAGAAACCCCTTGCAAATGCTAGATACTGCAAGGGGTTTTTCTGTAATGCCAAGGAGTAACTTTTCCCTTCTTGATTCGTTACGCTATGACATAAACCCCATTTGCTCATACATACTATGAACAACAATACAGACAACAAAAACGAATTAACGGCAGGTATCCTTGAAGGAATTGTGGGAGGAGTCGAGATGCCATCGGAAGTGTCTGCCTATTATACGACAGGGGGACGTATCCAATTTACCGGTCCGAATCAGTTCAATTTTGTCATTGCAGCAGATAAATACGATGCCTTCATTGCCAAATATCCGAGCAAGGTTACTTTCATGAATGACAAGGATCATCTTGTCCCCTTGCTGGTTGGAAAGTGATCAAATCCGCTAGCGATCCGGGCCGGGTGAAAGACCGGCCCTTTTTGTTGCTGGTAGATAGAGTTTTTTTTGTTTTGTAACCGAGGCGGCAATGAATTTTCAATGCCGGGAAGTATGCTTGCCGAGCATGCCGCTGGCTTTGTAACTATAATAATTGCGGGGCATTAGCGAAGTGGGGGTTCCCATGATGATGTGGTCGTAGAATTGAATACCGAGCAGTTGGGCGGCATCGGCGATACGGGTTGTTGTCTGGTCGTCGGCTCTGCTGGGAGCCGGATTGCCGCTTGGGTGGTTGTGGGCGAGAATGAATGCGTGGGCCTGATGAACAATGGCGGGGCGGAGGATGTCACGCGGGTGTGCGATGGATTCGTTGAGGGAGCCGAGGGAGATGGTACATTTCCGGATGATACACGAGCGGGTGTCGAGCAGGAGGACGAAAACCCCTTCCTGATCCAGGCGGCGGGTATCTTTGATGAGGTAGTCATAGACTGCATCGGGGCTGGAGAGGGGGATGCGGCTGGAAGCTTCCTGGATGGCCCGAGCTCCCAGCTCGAAGGCGGCGGCCAGGGTGGCTGCCTTGGCTGAACCGATGCCTTTGATTAGCCCGCTGATGTCTGAAGCTTCCATGCGTGCGAGGGCATCGAGCGATCCCGCTTGGCGGATGAGCTCTGCCGAGACATCGAGAACGTTGCATCCGGCCGTGCCGGTCCGCAAAAGAATGGCGATGAGTTCGGATGCGGAGAGGGATTCTCTTCCATGGCGGACAAGTTTTTCCCGAGGTAGGAATTCGTCGGGGAGGTCTTGAAGTTTAGGACTCATGGCAGGGAGGCTTCGGAGATGGAACGGATGGCAAGGGGCAGGGCGCGGAGGGTGTCGCCCGCACAAAGGGTTTGCTCGGTTTGCCGCCTGGTTGCCAGGAGGATTTCCGAAGCGCATCCGCAGAGGTAGGTGGAGAGCAGGGCGGATTGGACGGGTGCCAGGCCCTGTGCGCACCACCCGGCGCAGACTCCTGCCAGGACATCGCCCTGTCCGGCTGTTGCCATGGCCGGTCCGCCTGACGAGTTGTAGAAAACGGGGGCTCCGGATGCAGTGACAATGGAGCGGGCTCCTTTATAAATAAGGGCTGCTTCGTGACGTCGGGTGAATTCCCGGACAATTTCTTCCCGGGTGAGGCAGGAGGTGTCTGTATGAAGCAGGCGTTTCATTTCACCGGGATGCGGGGTTGCCAGGACATTGGGGCCGAGCGTCCAGTTTTCCCGTGCGGCACAGTTGAGGCCATCGGCATCCAGAACGATGGTTCCTTGGAATTCTCGGATGAAGCCGTGGATGATCCGGGCGTTTTTTTCGGAAATGGTTCCCAATCCGGGGCCGATGAGAAGTGTTTGGTAATGATCCGGTTCGCATTGATCGAAACCGGAGACTGGCTTGATCATGATTTCCGGAGGAAGTGCCGGGGCGAGAATCGGGTAAAGTTCTTCCGTGACGAAGAGGGTTACGAGTCCGGCTCCTGCCCGCAGAGCTGCTTCGGAACACAGTCTGGCGGCACCCGGCATGCTGTACGATCCGGCGATGACGGCAACATGTCCTGCCTGGTTTTTAAAGAGTTCGTAGGGACGGTGGATCGGGAATCGGCGTAGCAGATAGGAGTCAATCAGGATACGTTCGCTGCAGGAGTCCGGGAGTTCCAGCCCGTCCATGGGGATGGAAACGAGACGCCCGGCGTACGATGTGGCACTGTCGGCGAGGAGTCCCTGTTTAACTCCTCCGATGACTGATGTGTGGTCTGCGACAACGGCGTCATCCGAGACTTCCCCGGTGTCGCCATCGATTCCCGTGGGAAGGTCGATAGCCCAGGTGTGGAAGGCGTTGGAGGATTGTCTCATGCGGTTGATGGTACGGCAGCAGGCGGCAATTTCAGGCCGTAAGTCTCCTTTGGCTCCCAGTCCTAGAAGGCCGTCCAGCAGGAGGATATGGGGGAATTCCCGGCCGGAGGGATGGGTTTCCTTCTTCCACAAAGGACGGGATAGGCGCGAAAGCTGGAGCCGTGCGAGTTCTCCCCATTCTTCGGTGGGGTAGGGATGGGCGATATCGGCTTCCCATCCGCATTGTTGCAGAATGTTCAATACGGCGATGGCATCGCCTCCGTTATTGCCTTTTCCGGTGAAGGCGATGCATAGGCCGGGTTGGGGATAGAAACGGATGATGGCTTCGGCGATGTTTCGTGCGGCCTGGTTCATGAGATCCAGCGCGGGTGTGCCTGACGCGATCAATTGTTGTTCGGCGACCTGCATTTCTTGGCAACTACATACTTTCATCGTTTCCGATCATGCAGAAAAGTCTGGGAAAATCTACAAAAAAACGCCCGCAGTGTGATGCGGACGTTTCGGAAAGATCAGGGAAATAGGCAAGGAGAAGGGAATTAACCGATTCGGAACGTAATACGGGCTTTCGTCGTGTCATAGGGAGACATTTCCATGCGGACTTTATCTCCGACGACGAGACGGATAAAACGCTTGCGCATTTTGCCGGAGATGTGGGCGAGGACTTCGTGGCCACTTGGCAATTTGACGCGGAACATAGTGCCTGCCAGTACGGAACTGATGACGCCTTCGAGTTCGATTTGTTCTTCGGCATCGTTTTCATCCTTGGGCTCAGACTTTTTCCAATTGTTCTGATTGTGTCTGCCTCCGGATCTTGAACCTCCTCTTCTTTTAGGATGTCCCGGGCCGGATCTACCGCCGCCTGCTGTCGATCTGCCAGCAGGTACTCCTGTTCCTGGCTTTGCAGCGCCAGTGCCTGGTTTTGCTGCTCCCGGACGGGAACCGGGGGTTCCTTGGCGCGGTCCGGATGTACCGGCAGGTCGCGATCCGGGAGCTCCCTGACGCGGTCCGGAAGTGTTGCCGGGCTTTCCTGCAGGACGGTTGCCGTTCCCTGAGGGCCGGCCGGGTGATGAATTACTGGGAATAATAATGATCTCCTTGTTGAGTTACTATTGTGTGCGAAATCGCGCACGCGACTTAGTATAGATGATAAATTCCGATAGACAAGCATCTTGTGCCGAAGAAGGATTTTTCTTACCCGTTTGCTCGTTCTCTCGAGAATGGAGTGGGGCGGGAAATGAGAGAAAAAACAGGATAAGATGAAAATTCGATTGACATAAGTCCCGAATAACATTAGGTAACTTCACCCCTGATTGGAAGAAACGGCAAGAAGCCGAAAACGAGAACGAATAACGAAACCATGAAGACCTTCTCAGCCAAACCGCAAGAAGTAGAGCGCAAGTGGTATGTAATTGACGCTGCCGGCAAAGTGCTTGGTCGCGTAGCCGTGGAAGCGGCTAACATCCTGCGTGGCAAAAACAAAACGATTTTCACCCCGAACGTTGACTGTGGCGATTACGTCATCGTCATCAATGCCGATAAGGTTGTCCTGACCGGCAATAAGGAAAACGCCAAGATTTATACCCGTTTCTCGGGTTATGTTGGCGGGCAGAAAGTAGAGACGCCGAAAAAGATTCGCGCCCGTCGCCCGGAACTTCTTTTGGAGCTTGCTATCACTGGCATGGTGCCCCATACCCGTTTGGGGCGTGCCCAGGCTTCTAAACTGAAGGTTTATGCCGGTGCCGAACATCCGCATGAAGCCCAGCAGCCCATCGTTTACAACATCGACTAATTGCTATCATGAGTCAGACTACCCCCTACAATGCTACGGGCCGCCGTAAAACCGCCATCGCTCATGCCTGGCTGACGGAAGGTTCCGGTCGTATTATGATCAATGGCCGTACATTTGAAGAATATCTTCCGACTGTACAGCTTCAGAATTCTACTCTTCAGCCTTTCCAGGTGACCAACACAATGAATAAGTTCGATGTGAAGGTTGTGACCAAAGGCGGCGGTATTCATGGTCAGGTTGGAGCGATCCGCCTCGCTATTTCCCGCTCTCTGGTGCAGGTTGATGAAACGTTGCGTGCCCAGCTCCGTGAATACGGTCTGTTGACCCGCGATTCCCGTATGAAGGAACGCAAGAAGGCTGGTCGTCCCGGCGCTCGTAAGCGTTATCAGTTCTCCAAGCGCTAAAGCTTGGTCTCCAAGAAGGAGTTCTTCTTCCAAGGCAAGAGCGTTCCGTGCAACACGGAACGCTCTTTTTGGTTTACGGTTTTATGCTCTTGAAAGAGAAATCTGGAGAAGGATGATGGACTGTATTTATCTGTGATAGGGCATACCGGCGAGGATGGTGTAAACCCGGTAGAGTTGCTCCATGAGGACGACGAGGGCGAGTTCGTGTTGAAGGGTTAATTTACTGAGGGCCAGAATGTGATCGCAGCGGGAACGAAGTGCCTGGGTATGTCCGTCGGATGCCCCGATGAGGAAGGCTACTTTCTTGATCGAATGGAGCTGCCACTGTTGTGTGTGCATGACGAATTGGGCGGTGGACCAGAGTTCTCCGCGCTCGTCCATGGCGATGCGCAGGCATCCTTCGCTGGCTGCAAGCAGGCGGGCGGAGACGTCTTCCGAGCTGCCGTCTTTAACGATTTTCAGCTCCGTTCTGCCGAAGGGGCGCAGACGTTCCGTATAGAGGCGGACTCCTTCCTTTGCGTAGGCCAGGGCGGGTTTACCGGCTGTAATGATAAGATATTGCATGTGAGGGAGATTTTTAATTGCTACGGAGCCAGGTGAGGAGTGATGCCGCCCAGTTTTTGGAGATACCTTTGATGGAGGCGATCTCTTCGGCATCAGCTTTTTTGAGTTTGGCAACGGTGCCGAAGTGTTCCAGTAGCATTTGTTTGCGGTGAGGTGTCATTCCGGGACAGTCGTCGAGGATACTTTCACGCATACGTTTGCGAAGGAGGAGTTCGTTGTATTTGTTGGCAAAGCGGTGGGATTCGTCGCGGATCCGCTGCATGAGTTTCAGTGCGCCCCGGTCATGGGAGATGGTGAGGGGTTCGCTTTGGTGGGGGAAGAAAATTTCTTCCCGCTGTTTGGCTAGGCCGACGACGGGCATGTCTTGAAGGCCGATTCTTTCCAGCTCCCGGAGAGCGTTGGACAACTGTCCTTTGCCTCCGTCGACGACGACGAGGTCCGGTACTTTGATGGGAGCTTTGCCTTCCGCACCAAGTTGCTTGAGCCACGCGTAGAGGGACATTCCATCGGGACATTGATGGATAGCCTGGCTCTCTCCGAGAATACGGGAATAACGCCGGCGGATAACTTCCGACATGGAGGCAAAGTCGTTCTGTCCTTCTACGCTTTTGATCCGGTAGCGGCGGTAGGCCTGGTTATCCGGGCGGCCATGGGTGAATCTCACCATGGAGGCGACGATGTGGTTGGACGAGACGTTGGAGATGTCAAAGCACTCCATAATTTCCGGAGGGTGGTCCATACCGAGCAAGCGACCGAGTTCTTCCATGTCTTCTCGGGGCTTGACGGTGCCGGGAAGGTCGGGAGAACCTTTCATGAATCTCCGGGCCGGTTCCAGTGTTTTGACGAGATTGTCACGGATGTCGCGCAAAGTGGCCGCATCTTCAAAGCGCAGCTGGTCTGAGGCTTCCATCATTTCCTGCTCAAGTTCGTCAAGGATGGCCTTGCGTCCGGTACCTTCGAGAAGGCTGGCGGCAGTTTGGAATCGTTCGGCATAGTCTTCCTTGGTGATGCGGCCGATGCATGGCGCGGAACAGTTGCGGATAATGTCGGCGTGGCAATGGCGGAATTCGTTTTCGCCGGGGTTGCGGGCCTTGCAGATGCGGAGTCCGAATTTGCGGTTAAGCCATTCGATGGTTTCGGACAAGGCGTTTGCATGGGCGAAGGGGCCGAAATAGCGGGCTCCGTCGTCGCGACGGAGACGGGTAAGCTGGAATCTGGGAAAATTTTCTCCTTTGGGAACGCGGATCAGCGGATATCGTTTGTCATCCTTCATTTGGATGTTGTAGCGGGGACGGTAGTCTTTGATCAACTTGCTTTCCAGAAGGAGGGCTTCTTGTTCGTTGCGCGTCTCGTAGTAATCGAAGGAAGCGATGGCATGGATGAGTGCCCTGGTCTTGTGGTTGGAAAGGGTTGCCGACGATGGGGAGAAGTAGTTGGCGAGTCTCCTTTTGAGGTCGCGGGCCTTGCCGACGTAGATAATTCCTCCCATGGAGTCTTTCATGATGTACACTCCTGGGGAATGCGGAGTCTTCCTCCACAGGTCTTTTGGCGAACTTTCCGGCATGATTACGGAAGCAATGTGTCACAATCGGCAAGAAAAGGGAACATTGCATCGTAACTTACCATAATATTTCATGGGCGATCCTTGCCTCTGCGCATGAAATAGGTATAATCACACACAACCAATATGAATTTTTCCCTGCTAGCTCAAACCGGGACCTCGCTCACCGATTTCGTTGCCGGTGACAAATCCTATACCATCATTGAACTTTTCAATATGGGCGGATTCATCATGTGGCCCATTCTCATTCTTTCAATTATTGCCGTTCTTGTCGTTGTTCTTGTCGTCGTGACAACGAGCTCTCGTGCTGTCCTGCCGGGCGGCATGGTGGAAAAGACGGAATCCCTCATCCGCAAGCGTGACATCAGGGGCTTGAGTGTCCTGTGTGCCTCGCGCGACTCCTGCTTTTCCAGAATTATGCTGGCTACGGCGGAATTCATAGAACGCAATCCCGATGCGTCCATTGACGAAATCCGTGAAGTAGCTTCTGCAGAGGGTGGTCGCCAGGCCGGGATGCTGACTCGTCAGATTTCCTGGCTTTCCGACATCGGCGCCCTGGCTCCGATGCTGGGGCTTCTCGGTACGGTTGTCGGGATGATGAGGACGTTTTTTGAGATTTCCAATGGCAACTTTGAAGGAGTCAAGCAAATGGAAATGGCCGGAGGTGTGGCTGAAGCTCTGATTACGACGGCCGGCGGTTTGATGCTGGGCATTCCAGCATTGGTTGCCTACGTGTATTTCCGTAGTCGTGTCAACAAGCGCATCGGTGATATGGAAGCTGCCGTGACGCACGATTTGACGGTTATTTCTATTCAGAATCAGCGTCGCAGATTGTACAATGATACGGGCCGTGGCATTGTGGAACAGGATCTCCCCAATATGGAAGTCGACGCGGCTTCTTTGAGAGATGTACGCGGTTTGTAATAAATGAATTAACGAACAAGGAAGATACTGCCTGCCCATGAAATTCCGCTACACCATGCCGGCTCCTGTCGGGTTCCAGCTGGCTCCCATGCTGGATATTGTATTCCTGCTGTTGATTTTCTTCGTGGTGACGCAGACGATTTCCCTGACGGAGCAGGATCTCAAGGTGAAAGTGCCTTCCGCCGAGCATGCGGAGAAGAAAGATTCCCGGGCAATCAATGAGATTATCCTCAATGTCCACAAAGATGGTCGTGTGACGATCAATCGCCAGGTCTACACGCTCGAACAACTTTATCCTAAACTGGTGACGATCGCCAAACTGGCGGAAAACCAGCCCGTACGCATTCGTGGCGATGCCGAAGCACCTTACCAGCATATTGTTGACGTGATGGATACCTGTCTGAAGGCCGGTATCTGGAATATGTCTTTCTCAACCAGAAAACCCGGATCCTACACGGGTCCCGAACAGTCCAAATCCTCAGGATCATGAAGTTCTCCCTACTGTCCAAAACTATTTTTGCTTCCTGTTCCGCCGCGTTTGCCGCGCCTTTTCTCCTTGCTCAGGAAGAAATTCCTGCCGCGCTGCCCGTCGAAGATGAAAATGCTACCTTGAAGGTTGATGAAAAGGCGGATCTCCTCAAACTCGGCGACATCCTGTATGCCCAGGCCCAAACTCCGGAAATGCGGAGAAATCCCGAAGAATACAAACGGAGCATGTTGCTGGCGGCTGAGCGCTACTCGGAATTTGTCCGCCGTTTCCCCGACGCTCAAGAAGCTCCTCTTGCCATGTACCGTTTGGCCAATTGCCTGATGGAGGCGGACCGCCGTGCGGACGCGTACCAGACGTTCGCATCCATTCTGCAGCGGTATCAGGGTACGATTGCCGCTGCTGCGGCCTATCGTCTGGCAACGGAAGCCTACAAGGGGGCCGACTGGGCTAATGCCCAGCGTTTCTACGAAGCCGTGATCAAGAATGCCGATCGCCCGGAATTGAAGGTGGATGCCATGTACCGCCTGGGGCGCGTGTATCAGGAACTAGGTAAAAAAGCCGAGGCTGAAGCCCAATTCCGCGCGGTGAGCGACGATACCCAGGCCAGACCGGAATTTCGCCAGTCCTCAGCCATGGCTCTTGCCGGGCTTTTGAGCGAAGAGGGAAAATATACGGAGGCTTATGACCTCTACAAGAATCTTTTGAAGATGGAAGGCCTTGATTCCAAGGTTCGAGGTACTGTCCTTGTCCAGGCGGCGACTCTCGCTTCCAAATTGAACAAGAGCAACGAAGCCAAGGCGTATTACAACACGATCCTCCGGACCCCCGAATTGGCCGGACAGGCGAATTCCGCGTTAGTCGGGATCCTGACCGGCCTGTACAAGGCCGGCAAGTACAAGGATATTACCGACATGCACGAGCAGGGAACGCACGACTTCGAGGATAAAGCCCAGGAGGCGAAGCGCAAGATGCTGGTCGGTTTGGCCTATTTCCAGCAGAAGGACTATGACCGAGCCCGGATTCTTTTTGCCGGAGCGGAACACGTTTATCCGAATACGGAGCTGGCGATGGAGGCAGGATATCGAAAACTGCTCTGTATCAATGAACTTGATCAAGCTTCCCTTCCTCCTGCCGCCCAGTCGTTCCTTTCGGCCTATGCGTCCGCATTTCCTACGAGCGTGTGGCCGGAAATGGTGCGCCTGATGGTGGCGGAAAATCTATTCGACAAGAACCCGGGAGAAGCCGCCAAGTACTACGCAGCTATCCACACGGAAAAGCTTCCCGTCAAGATGCATGCCGACATCTTTTACAAGAGTGCCTGGGCGCTTGGGATGGCCGGTAGTCGTGCCGATGCCGTAAAACTTTGCAATCAGTTTATTGCGGATAATCCGAAGGACCCCCGTATTCCGACAGCGATTGCCTTTCGCGGTGACATGCAGATGTTGTTGAACAACGAGGCTCAGGCCTTGGATGACTTTGAAGAAGTGATCAAAAGATGGCCCCGGCATGAAGCTGCCGCCGCTTCCTGGCAGAAGGCTGCTCAGATTTACATGCGTCGCCAGGACATGACCAAGATGATCGACCATTATGAAGGGTTGCTCAAGAATTTTCCGAAAGCCATGCCGGCGGCTCTTGCCGAGGCTCGTTTTATGGTAGGACGAGGATATTTCGACAAGAAGGATTACGACAAGGCCATTCCCAATCTTGAGGAAGCCCGGACGCTGAATCCTGAAAAATACGGGGAGCAGGTTGGAGTCCTTCTTGTTCTGACGTATTATCAGCTTCAAAATGCAACCCAGCTTCGAGCTTCCCTGGAGGCTCTCAGCGACAAATATCCCAAATCCCTCCTTTCCATCCCGGAGGCTATTCCCGCCTGGCTGGGTTTGCAGGCATACAGTAGCAAGGACTACCGTATTGCCGACAAGTACCTGACGATTGCGACTCGCAACGACGAATTCAAGGATGCCAAGCGTGTGATCTGGAAAAACCTGGCTAAAGCACGTCTTGCCCTGAAACGCTATGACCGTGCCCTGGTTGCCGTCGACATGTATCTTGCCGAGGAGACCATGCCTTATCGTAAGGCGGATGCCTTGTTGGACAAGGCGTCCATCCTGCTGGGCATGACCAAGTACGATGAAGCCCGTAAAGTAGCGGAAGATGCTCTAACCCTTGGTGTGGAAGGCCCTCTGATGGCGTCCCTCAAAATTGTTTTGGGCGATATTTGTTACGCGGAAAAGAAGTTTGATGAAGCTGCCAAGTACTATGGGACGACGGCAGAGTTGTTCGTTTCCGACAAGGAGCTGAAGCCCCAGGCTCTCTACAAAGCCGCCGCCGCTTTGGAAAAAGCCGGTCGGTCTCAGGAAGCCGGTCAGTTCAGGAGTACGCTGGATAAGGAATTCCCGGGCTGGAAACCCAATGAAAACCAGGAATTGCCTGGTCAGGCCCGCTAGCTCCGGGCGTATCGTGCAATGATCCGCCATGTTTGAGGAAGGGAACAGGAAAAAGCGATGGTACGACTGGCTGGGTTTCTTCCCGGCTCGCGTAGTTCGTTTACTGTTGTTTCTCGGTCTCATCCCGCTGGGTATTGCGATCATTCTGGGAGTTTATGCCTATCGTGCCAACAGCTTCGATCTTGACGAAATTACGACCCGGCTCGAAAATTGCCTCGCCTATGATAGTCAGGGGAAACTGATTGGTCCGCTTTCCACGGAAGCGCGTGTCAATGTGTCCCGGGAGGATTTGCCTGAATGTCTCGTCCATGCTTTCATTGCACGTGAAGATGAGGATTTTTTTGATCATGGCGGCATTGTCTATACGTCCATGATTCGCTCCATGTTGCGCAATCTGACGTCCATGTCCTATGCCCAGGGTGGCTCTACTATTACCATGCAGCTTGCACGGAACTGCTATGAGTTGAAAGATAAGACCATTGACCGCAAGATTCTGGAAATGGCCTTGTCTCGCCGGATTGAATCCAGGTTTGACAAGGATACGATCCTGACATCCTATTTGAACAGGATCTATTTCGGTCAGCGTTGTTATGGCGTGGCCCAGGCGGCGAGAACTTATTTCGGCAAAAAGGTATCCGATCTTAATCTCGCCGAGTGTGCAACCTTGGCCGGCCTGGTGCGCGGTCCCTCAATTTTCAACCCAGTTACGGACAAAGCGGCTTCTATTCGGGAGCGCAACGATACGCTGGATCGCATGGAAGCCTGCGGTTTTATTTCTCCCGAGGAATGCGAAGAAGCCAAAGGAGCTCCGATGGAATTACGCAAGACCGGAGACGATTTCATGATGTCCTATCCCGCCATGTGGATTGCCGGAGAGATGGAACATCTTCAGGAGGAAAGGGAGGAAGAGACATCCAGCCTCATCGTCTTGACTTCTTTGGATCTCGAAGAACAACGCGAACTGGAACGTTCCTGTGAAAACGAATTGAGGGAACTGGAGGCAAGTCCCGTCTGGAAGGATCTCCCCAAGCGGGTAGATGCCAAGGCCGAAGGATGTATTCAGGTAGCGGCTATGTGTGTGGAGTCTTCAACGGGGCATATTCTGGCCGTCGTTGGCGGCCGCTGCCCCCTCGACGGTGTGGACCGCTGGCATGCGAAGAGAAAGGCGGGTTTCCTGTTCGTTCCTCTCGTGAATCTCGGAGCTGCGGACCGGGGAAGGAATATTATACGGAATGCGCCTGTAGCTACCGGTCGCGCCGTCGGTTATCGCAGAACCAAGGAAATTGCCGAGATGGCGGGGATCCGGGCGGAGATGCCGGATAGCGACGATTTATATAGCGGTCAGTTCGACATGATGATGGCAGATGCCGTTCGGTCCTTGATGGTTATTCAACAAAAGGGTCGTAATGTGCCATTGAACGCTATTATGAAGGTAGCGACCGGCAGGAAGGCCCTCGTTTTTTCTTCGGATCAGAATCACGAAGACGAAGGTCGGGAGATTCTCCCTCGCGAGGCCGCCCGTATCGTTTCGGGATTGCCTCCTTTTTCCCTGAATATACGGACGAAGCTGCTTTCCCTGCAAGGCCGGTTACCTGATGGAGGAGGTTTTTTTTCCGCCCGCATGGGAGGGAGGCGTTCGGTGTTTGTCTGGGTCGGGTTTGATCGCGACGGTGCGGTTTATGAATCAAAGAAGGGTGTTGCCTCCTCTATGTCTTCTCTCTCTTCCCGTTTGTCGATGAAACTTTATACGGCGATGATGGATCGCTATAAGCAGGCGGAAGCCAGGAAAAAGGGACAGATGCAAAAGGAACAGGAAGTTACGGATAACCGGGATATCCCGCCTGCCGACTCTTCCTCTCATTCAGATGGAGAGGCAAATGCGTCTTCCGGTCAACAGTCTTAATTCTCAATTACTCTAACTACTATGATTACATATTCTCCGGAGATGGCTGTTGCCATTCAGGCAGCAAAATCGGCAGGTGCTTTCCTCAAAGAACATTTTGACGATACCAAGAAGGTGGATGAAGAGAGTCAGAATGACATCAAGATCGAGCTGGACAAACTCTCTCAGAATTTGATTACGGGAATCATCCTCGGTGCTTTTCCCGAACACTCCGTTTTGGGAGAAGAAGGCCGTGCGGGGAATAGCGGTTCCGATTGTGAGTGGATCGTGGATCCCATCGACGGGACGGTGAACTATTATTACGGTATTCCGTGGTTTTGCGTTTCCATTGCTTTGCGCCGTCGGGGTGAAATTGTCCTGGGTGTTATTTACGACCCCATGATGGATGAATGCTGGCATGCGGAAAAGGGCGGACCCGCCTGTAAGAACGGGAAAGTTATTTCCTGTAGTTCCCGGACAAAGATGGCGGAAGCCGTTGTCTTTGTTGGACACGGTAAAACGGACGGTTCGAAGGAAAAGGGCATCGAACGCTTTGCGAAAGTCGCCTGGAAGGTACGCAAGGTACGCAACAACGGTTCCGCTGCCCTCGCTATGGCGTACATTGCTTGCGGGCGTTTTGATGCTTATGTGGAAAGCGTCATCTCCATCTGGGACATTGCGGCAGGCAAGATTCTTGTGGAAGCAGCGGGCGGTACGGTGATCCTGGATCCGAAACCGGAAAATCCGGAGCAATTCGCCATCATTGCCTGGAACGGCCATATTCCTATTGTAGAATCCCTCGAAGAATAATTTAAACCAATACCATTCATTATGAGTAGCGCGCAGACCATGCTTCATCTGTCGGGAATCGGTTATGATATCCACCGTTTCGCCGAACAACCCCGTCCCCTGATGCTGGGAGGCGTTCATATCCCGGAAGGGAAGGGACTGGATGGACATTCCGATGCGGATGTGCTTTGCCATGCCATCGCCGATGCCATTCTTGGTGCCGCCGGATTGCCCGACATCGGTTTCTGGTTTCCTCCCGGGGATCCCTCCTGCAAGGATATCTGCTCTTTGGAGATTGTTTCCAAAGCGGTAGACGAAGTTCGCAGACAGGGAGGTCGCATCGTCAACGTGGATTCCTCTATCATTGCCGAGGCTCCGAAAATTGCTCCGTATCTGGAAGCGATGAAACAGCAGCTTGCCTCTGTCCTCGTCTTGCCGACGGTTCGTGTCGGCATCAAGGCGACGACGAACGAACGACTCGGTTGCATTGGCCGTGGAGAAGGTATAGCGGCGTTCGCAGTGGCCTCCATTATGCTCCCGGAAGTACGGGATCTTGATTGATTTTCCTTCTTTACCCGAATGTGAACAGCCGGCAGGGTAGGAAACCTTGCCGGCTGCATTTGTTTTGTTTCAAAAGGGTGTGATCAACCGCGTCTACGGGAGAAGTCGCGTCTCCTGCTACGAGATTTTGAGGCAGGGACGGAAGGCTCTTTTACAAGAGGCCTGGGTTCCGGCCCGCTGTTTTTATGCAGGGGCAGTCTTTTGCCGATTAGCTTCTGAATGTCCCGGCAGTAGGGAACTTCATCCGGTGAGCAAAAAGACAGAGCCTGTCCTTCTGCTCCGGCTCTTGCTGTGCGGCCGATGCGGTGGATGTATACTTCCGGTTCATTCGGCAGATCGTGGTTGATGACGAGGTTGATTCCCTTGACATCGATGCCGCGTGAGGCGAGATCGGTGGCGATCAGGATGGGAGTGTCTCCCGTTTTGAATGCTTTCAGCATGCGTTCGCGCGCTCCCTGGGTTTTGTCTCCATGGATGGCGGAGGAGGGAAACTCGTTTTTCGTCAGGAATTTGGCCAGACGGTCGGCGCCATGCTTGGTACGTGTAAAGATCAGGACTCGGTCGTCGTTCTGATGGGTTTCCTGAAGGAGAGTCAGAATATAGTTCTTTTTGTCGGCCTGGGTATCGACATGGTAGATGCTTTGCTCAATCTTGTCGGCCGTCATCGTGGGAGGGGTGACGGCTACCGTTTCGGGATTCCGGAGCATTTGTTCGGTCAGCATGCGGATTTTTGGCGGCATGGTAGCAGAGAAAAGCTGGGTGTGCCGTTGCGGCGGCAACTTGGCGGCAATCTTTTTGATGGCCGGGGCAAACCCCATGTCCAGCATGCGGTCGGCTTCGTCGAGAACGAGGACTTCGACCTCCGACAGGTTGACATTGCCGCGCTCCATGTGGTCCATCAGGCGTCCGGGGGTGGCGACCAGAATGTCGAGTCCGCGGGACAGAGCCTTTGTTTGCGGGCTATAGCCGACGCCGCCGAACATGACTGAGGATGTGATGGAAAGACCGCGGGAATAGGAGATGATGTTATCGTAGATCTGCTGGGCAAGCTCGCGGGTCGGGCTCAGGATGAGCGAGCGGATTTTGCCTTTGCGCAACGGTACACGTTGCATTGAGAAGCGTTGGATCAGGGGCAGGGCGAAAGCAGCCGTTTTGCCGGTGCCTGTCTGAGCGAGACCGATGATGTCCCTGCTTTCCAGCAGGAGCGGGATGCAGGCCGCCTGGATGGGGGTGGGTGTCTTATAGCCGAGCCCGGTCAGGGCGGCGAGGATGGGAGCGCGCAAACCGAGCTCCTCGAATGATGTAATAGATGCCATGTAGATGGTGGATATGATGAGCGGCGTTTGCGACAAGCAATGCTCAACGATGGCGCGAATGCGCCGAAAAGCAAACCAGGTTTTTCTCTGTGGAATAAACCAGATGAAGTGAACGCCCGTACCCGGATTGTGAAGAGGCATCGCAAGCGATAGCCGTTTTCTCGGTTAAAACCGGGTACGGTGGAAAATAAACCACACGGGCAGAGACCTGTCACTGTAAATATACGATTTCCGTGACAGCGGTCCTTACTCCCGATAACGGGAAAGGATAAAGTGGATTTCTTCGAGCAGGGCTTCGGAGCGCTTGTTCCAGTGGCGGCTTCCCTGGATTTCCAGCACACATTCTCGTTCTCCGGTGAAGCGGTAGTGGGTGAGGCCCTTGCTGCGCAGGGTGGAGAGTTCGCGGTTCAAATCGTTGGCGAAAAAAAGGAGCAGAGGGTTGCGCCGTGCAATCTCGTCGATGTTGACGCTTACGGGGGGGGACATCTCCGGCAGGTGTGCAGCCAGCTTTTCCATACCTACCTCTTGCAGCATGGAACGGATTCTTTTGTAGAGCATGTCGATGGGCATCACTTCCCAGGGGCAGCTTTCCTCCAGATACGTTAGGACGGCGGCGACAAGATCGTCACGGAAGGGAAGTTCCATTTCCAATTCGTCAGCCGCTGCATCGAGGGCATCGGCCAGCCATCCGAAGTTGTAGTCGGAAATGAGGCAGTCTCCAATACGGAGGATAGGACGTTTGCTTTTAAAGCAGATCATGGAAGAAGGGAGGGTAGGGAGTCCGGGGTTGTTGCCGTATTACAGGATAGGGAGCTTGCGCTGGAGGGGATCATTGGTGCTGTGATGCTGCATCTGGCTGATTTCCTGAATGAATTCCTCTACATTCTGGAACTGACGGTATACAGACACATAGCGGATGTAGGCCACCGGATCGATAGCGTAGAGTTTTTCGATGACCTTCTTCCCAATCTCGTTCGAGGGTACTTCGCGTAGGTGGTCGCGATGAAGCTCGGAAACGATCTCATCGGCTGCGCGGTCGAGCTGGTCCATGCTGACCGGCCGTTTTTCGCACGCTTTTACCATGCCCCGGAGGATTTTCTCGCGGTTCAAGGCTTCTCGCAGGTTGTCGCGCTTCACGACTCGAAGTTCGGTTCGTTCAATCTGTTCGTAGGTCGTATAACGGTAATCGCACTTCAGGCAGACACGACGGCGACGGATGGTCGTGCCGTCCTTCGACATTCGCGAGTCGATTACCTTGTCTTCAAGATATCCGCATTGTACGCATCGCATGACGATACTATATGTACAACATAGGGTATTGTCTAATCATTTTATATAGCAAATATTGTACACAAAGGTAAATATTCAAGTTATCCAAAGTGAATAACCCGCCTTCGATTGTGAAGAAGTTCCGGGAGGATATTCATAGCAGAAGAAGGGAATCCTTGCTTTGCAAGGCAAGAGGCCACGATGGCATTGTGAATATCTTTTTCCGGTACGACATGCAGGATATTGGAGGAACATGCGGTCTCCTGAAACGAAAAAGCCCGGGCGGGGATGAACCGTCCGGGCTTTGGATAAATGGTGTGAGCCTGAGTGGGCTTATTTGTCGAATTCGACGAGAGCCGTGAAGGAATCGGGCTTCAGGGCGGCCCCGCCAACGAGAGCTCCGTCGATGTCGGGCTGGGCCATGAGTTCCTTGACGTTGTCAGGCTTGACGGAACCGCCGTACTGGATACGGACCTTGTCGGCCGTGACGGGGCAATAGATGTCGGCGAGGACTTTGCGGATGAAAGCATGGGCTTCCTGGGCTTCCTTGGAGGTAGCGGTGAGGCCGGTGCCGATAGCCCAGACGGGTTCGTAGGCAATGACGATGTTGGCTGCCTGTTCGGCAGGGATGTCTTTCAGACCGCCGGTGAGCTGTGTGGTAAGGACTTCTTCGAGTCTGTTGCCGAGGCGTTCGTCCTTGGTCTCACCGATGCAGAAGATGGGAGTGAAGCCATCGGCGATGGCCTTCTTGATCTTGGAGTTGATGATGGCATCGGTTTCACCGTAGTACTGGCGACGTTCGCTGTGGCCGAGAATGATGTAGGAAACGCCAAGTTCCTTGAGCATCGTGGTGGAGATTTCACCGGTGAATGCGCCGTTGTCCTTATCGGAAACGTTCTGGGCGGAGACTCCGACGACCGGATTGCCCTTGAGCTCGGCAACGACGGTGGGAATAGTGACGAAGGGAGGGGCGATCACAACGTCGCAGGAGAGCTGCTTGCCGTCGATGTTCTTGAGGAATTTATCGATGAAGGCGGTGGCTTCAGCCGGGCCGACGTTCATTTTCCAGTTGGCTGCAATGATGGGTTTGCGGGACATGGTTGATATTGAGTTGGGGGTGATTGTTGCCGAAATCGGCGGAAGGTCAAGCACGGATGAGCAGGGCTGCATAGGCCCCGTCAGACATTTCGCGGAAAGGTAGGGCGAGTTGTTCCTTTTGGAAGGTGAAGTCGGGATGGACGGCCAGGAATCGGTCGATGACGTCCCGGTCTTCTTCTCGATCGATGGAACAGGTGGAGTACACAAGGCGTCCTCCGGCTTTGACGGAGGCGGCCGCTTGCTCCAGAATGAGGAACTGGATGTCGGCAAGACGGGATATTTCCTTGGGTGTGAGTCTCCAACGGACATCGACTCTTCTCTGGATGACCCCGGTATTGGAACAGGGGACATCAAGAAGGACAGCGTCGAAGTAACCCTTCCAGCAGGGAGGACAGGGCTGTGTCCAGTCGGCCTGGGCGGTTTCCACGAGATCGGAACCTTGGCGTCGAAGGTTATCGAAGAGGACAGGCAGGCGGTGCGCATGCATGTCGGTGGCTGTGAGAAGGGCTTGCCCGTGAGTGGCGGCAATGATAGCTGCGGATTTGCCGCCGGGGGCTGCGCAGGCGTCCAGGATACGTTCCCCGGGTTTGGGATCCAGAAGCTCTACGGCATAGCGCGTGGAAGGGTCGGCGACATAGAGGGCTCCGGAACGGATGTCGTCCAGGGGCAGAGGACCGTTGACGGAATACCAGCCGGGAATGTTGTCAAGCGGGACGAGGGAACGGGGATCGTCCGCCAGTTCGATCAAGGGGTTGCGGCGGACATAGAAAGAGGGCGGCTGGTTATTAAGTTCCAGCATGGCAATCGTATCTCTCTCTCCGAAGGCCTCAATCCAGCGGGAGACGAGCCATTTGGGGGTAGAAAAACGGATGTCGAGGGGGAGGGTGTTCCGTTCGGCCAGGAGTTCTTCTTCGCGACGGAGGGCGTTGCGGAGAATGGCGTTGACGAGACCGCGCGTTTTTTCGGGAGCGATATTGACAGTTTCGAAGACGGCTGCGTGTTTGGCGAGGCGCATGAGAAAGATTTGACAAAGGCCGATTTCCAGGATGATGCGCGTTTGCTGATCGAGTCTGCCTTGTCTGAGATTCCCCAGAACATAGTCGAGCCATGTTTTGTTGCGCAGAACGCCGAAGACGACGGCCTGCATGAGGTTGCGGTCGCTTGTAGCCAGTCTGGCTTTGTCGGCCGTCTGATCGATGATTGTCTCCGCAAAGGCATTACCTGCTTCCCATTTCTGGAGGCATTGCAGGGCGACTTGACGGGGTGTAGGGTTCTTTTCCACTGGCGCGAGGGTATCACAGGGACCGGGAATGTACAAAGCAGAATCCGGAGCAGATAGGGAAGAATCAAGGAAGTAGCGGGAAATTCCGGTGGCAGCGCAATTCAGGATTTATCCTGACGCGGGCTGCCGACTTCACGTTTGTACAGATCTTGCATATGCCGGAGCTTGTCCGGTTGTTCCGTGGCAAGATTACGACGTTCTCCCGGATCTTTGGTGAGGTTGAAGAGAAGCCAGTCGTTGCCTTTTCTGGTCAGTTTCCAGCCATCTCTGGTGATAACGCTGTGGTCGATGACGACATGCTGGTGTTCTTTCTTGATCGGTTTGCCCTGCAGGACAGGGGCATAGGAGACGGAATCCTTGCCTGCCGGCATCGGAATGCCGGCAAGTTCCGCGAATGTCGCCATGTGGTCGTAGTTAGCAATCATACTACGGCAGACTTTACCCTGGGGGATAGTACCGGGACAGGAGACAATGAGAGGAATCCGGATGCCTCCTTCGTGATTGGTCCACTTGAGCCCGGCCAAATCGACCATTTTCCCGTTCGGTCCGATGGTTCCCCTGTTGGCTCGGAAAACGTCAAGTACTTCTCCCGTGGCATCAAGAATACCGCCATGATAGTTCAGTCCTCGCCCTCGTCCCTTATCGGTTCGGTAGTAGATTTCGTGACCGTTGTCGGCAGCGAAGATGAAGATGGTATGATCCGCGATACCGAGTTGCTTGGCTTTGTTGACGAGGGCTCCTACCTGGTTGTCGAGCTTGGCGACCATGGATGCGTATTCTTCGGCAGCAGCGGCGCATTCGCGATTGTTGCCGGAGGCACTTGCATAGGCATCCTGGATGGCGGTGTTGTCGCGGTAGATGTTTTCATGGGGCGGGATGTCGACAGGGCCATGGGGGAGGTTGGTGGAAAAAAACAGGAAGATGGGTTTTCTCCGGTTTGCCTCCATGAAGTTGAGAGCCTCTTTCAGCATGACGTCGGGAGCGTAGGTTTCTTTACCTTTTCGGTTTCCGCGGCGTTTAGCCGTGGCTCCTTCGGCATATTGTTCTGGAGTAACTCCGGCATCGATGCGCGTGTTGCCGGGTAGGGGGAGGATACCTCCGTCTTTCCAGAGAAAAGTCGGGTAGAAACCATGGGCGCGTTCATGATCCATGTAGCCGGTGTAATGGTCCCATCCATGGCGTTTGAGTTCGCCGGGCCAAGTGGTAAACCCCCAGTCGAGCTTGCCGAACTGCCCGGTGACGTAGCCGGCTTTCTTCAGGAGTTGAGGCAGGAAAACTTCATTGGGCGAGGGCTTAATGGTAGAAGCGGACTCCGCTTTTTGAGAAAATTCCTCCGGCGACCACTTGTTTTGTTCCATGGCTGTGACAAGTCCGCCCCGGGTTTGCGTGTAGGAATTGGCATGGCTGTCGTGGACGCCCATCAACAGGCTGGCCCGCGCCGGACAACAGTACTGGCTGCTGTACACGCGCGTAAAAGTGATGCCCTGGTCTGCGAGACGATCAATGTTTGGAGTCTTGACGATTTGCTGACCGTAGCACCCGAGCATTCCCATGCCAAGGTCATCTGCATAGATGAAGACAATGTTGGGTTGCCGCGGTGAAGCGCTATGGGATTGAAGGCTGCCTGCGACCAGGAGCAGAAAGAGGAAAAGGAGAATGGGGAGTCTCATCACTATGTATACGTAACAGGAAGGGGATGTCTTTCACAGACTGAAATCTGTCAATCTTGCCAGGAAAACAAAACCGCCCGGGATGGAGTCCCGGACGGTTGGATGCAAAAAGTGCTGTGGATATGAAAAACCTTAGTTGCCGTAAGGCTTGTTAGCTCGACTGAACTGCTTAAGACGAAGTCCGTTAAGAGAGATGAATCCCGTAGCGTCATCTTGGTTGTACAGTTCTTCGTGACCGCCTTCCATTGTGGCGATGTCTTCGGAGTAAAGTGTGTTGGCGGATCGGCGTCCGGCGAACATGACGTTGCCCTTGTAGAGCTTGAGACGGACTTCACCGTTAACGGTTTCCTGAGTCTTGGTGACAAGAGCCTGAATAGCTTCGCGTTCCGGGGAGAACCAGAAGCCGTTGTACACGGCGGAGGCGTAGTCCGGGATCAGGGAGTCGCGCACTTTCTGGGCTTCGCGGTCCATGGTCAGGGTTTCAATATCGCGGTGTGCGGCGAGGATGATTGTACCTCCGGGGGTTTCGTAGATACCGCGGCTTTTCATGCCGACAAAGCGGTTTTCGACGATGTCGACGCGACCGATGCCGTTCCGTCCCCCCAATTCGTTCAGAACATACATGACGCCGAGCGGGGAAAGGAGGGTGTAACCGTCGCGTTCGCCCAGGGGCTTCACATTGTGCTTGGCAAGGATTTCAGCCATGCCTTCGCACTGGATGCCGACGATATTTCCCTTTTCAAAGAGGCACTGGATGTACTCGGGCTTGTCGGGTGCGTCTTCCGGAGCGACGGAGAGGACGTACATGTTTTTGTCCACTTCCGTGGTGCCGTCGTACCAGGTGTCTTCAAGCATGCCGGCTTCAAAGGAAATATGAAGCAGGTTGCGGTCCATGGAGTAGGGCTTCTTGAGGGACTGGCGGATCGGGATGTTGTGCTCTTCGGCGTAGGCGATCATTTCCGTACGCCCGGGGAACTGCTTGCGGAATTCAGCGTCGCGCCACGGAGCGATGACCTTGATGTTGGGTGCCAGTGCATTGGCTGCAAGTTCAAAGCGAACCTGGTCATTGCCCTTGCCGGTGGCACCGTGTGCAATGGCATCGGCACCTTCCTTGATGGCGATGTCGAGCATGTTGCGCGTGATGCAGGGGCGGGCGATCGAGGTACCAAGCAGGTAACGGCCTTCGTAGAGGGCGTTGGCCTGGAACATCGGGAAGATGTAGTTCTTGGCGAAGTCTTCCTTCAGGTCGTCGATGTAGCACTTGGAAGCGCCGGTCTTGAGGGCCTTTTCTTCGAGGCCGTCGAGTTCTTCTTCCTGACCTACGTCTGCGCAATAGGCGATGATTTCGGCGTTATATTTTTCCTTGAGCCACTTCAGCAAAACGGAAGTGTCAAGACCACCAGAGTAAGCAACGACGATTTTCATAATTGATCGGAAATAGTCCTTGGGGACTCTGCATCATTTTCATGGCCGGGGAAAGCCCAAACTGCACAAAACTGAACGTTTTTCGCAGAATGACATTCTTCCCCGTCCCGCCGCGAGGCATTTGTTCTTCGGGAGGCGGACTTATTCATGGGATGATTCGTCGATTTTCAGCGATGATTCCCGGGCATTGCCGCGGAGTTCCGGGGCGTACATGGCCTCGACGACGGTAGGCATATTGCGGAAGAAACCGAGGCGTTCGGCGCGGAGTCTGTACGTGATGGTGTGTTCGCCTTTCGGGATCCAGTTAAAGTAGAACCGCGATTCTTCGTCCCGTGGCTCCTGATAGTAGGAAACGTGATCGCCGAAGCCGTATCCGCTGAGGGGGAGGGTGGACTCGCAGCCGGCGGGGCGCGGGTCGGTGGTACAGATATATTCGCAGTCGTGCCGGGCGGTGAAGACGAGTTCGACCTCGATTTCCGTGCCGCTGTCTACGGTGTCGCCGTCCGCCAGAGGGACGAGCAATTCATCCCTGACGCCCTTGGTGATTCGCTTGCCTTGCAGGGGCGTGTCGGCTGTTATTTGGCTGGCAGGGACGACGCGGTAGCAGTTGCGCTTGACGGTGAGGTTCAACCCGGCGGCGGGAAGGGGATCTTGTGTGGTATATGCGTTGAACAGGCCGTTGATGTACAGGCGGCCCTTGCCGCCTTTGCGGCGGATGGTCCAGGAGAGAGGCGATTGTTGACTGGCTGCATCCGAGGGGAAAATGGCATCGCCTTCCAGAGTGACGGAGCGTGGGGCGGTCAGCAGATTGTCACGAGTCAGGGTAATGGAACCGATGACGCGGTCTCCTGAGAGGACGTCCACTTGCATGGGATCGACTCCTTCCTTCGTTGTGAGGGCGTACTGGCAGAGGGCTTCCAGAGCATTTGCTGTGGAAAGCGTGGATTCCCAATGGCTGGCGTACTGGCGTTTGAGGACGATTCCGCGGGCGATGGGTGCAGCTGTGTCGCTACCCAGTTCGCAGAGGAGTTGCAGGTACTCTGCCTGGATGGAAGTATCGTTGCCATGCCAGAACCACCAGCAGGAGGATTCACCGGGGTTCTTGAGCCGTGCCGTGCCGAGCATGGCATCTGTAACAACCTGTTTTTGGAGGGCGGAGGCCAGTTTCTTGACTTCGTCGGAGCCCTTGTCGTTCTCCTTCAGAAGCAATCTGGCGGCCATGATTTGGCTGTACTGTCCGGTTTTTTGGGCATCGCGGGCGATGAGCTTCATCATGCGGTCGTTGCTGATGCCTCCGGGATGAACGGTGTTGGCCGTGCTGAGCGCACGCCGGATCAGGATGTCCTCTTCATTGATGGTGCCCCGGGATTTGTTATTCTTCCAGGGGAGAATGGAGGAGGAGAGACGAGCGACGCGCTGGTCCTCGATTGAACCAAGGAATCCGGCTGCTTTTTCCAGACTTCTTTCCGGAACGGCGTTTTGCATGAGCGAGGAAGCGATGGACAAACCACGGTACACGATGGCGGAAATGACAGGATCGCTTTCATCGGCTTGCCCGAACCAGCTCCATCCACCGTCGTAGCCCTGCATGGCAACGAGGCGGTCGATGTGGGTCTTCACGAACTTGTTGGTTTTTTTCTTGTCGAAAAGGAGCGGACAATTGGCTTCCTTCGATCTGTCAGGGATGGCGATGTTCAGTTCCTTAAGTGTGTGGCGGACGAGGAGGGTTCCTAGGAACCGGTTGAGCGTTTGTTCGGCGCAATCGTGGGGGAAATCCTGCAGATAGGGAAGGGAATCGATGGCTGGCAGGATGACCGAAGGCGAAACGGTGAGCGTCAGGCGGGCGTCATCCCGGCGAGTGGCTTCCGGAACATTGAGTTTGACGGTGGCCTCATTGCTTCCTGCGGCAAGAGCCCCGCTGAATACGTGAGTCTGGCGCATGCCGTGCGGCAGGACGGGCAGGGACATTTGCATGGCATCGTTGCCTGCTCCACTGCGTACTTCGGTCGTGTATTGCGCTGTGCCGGCCTGTGTTGCACGCACCTTCCAATCGACGCGAGCCGAACCTTGGGCGGGGACTTCGACGATGGCGTTGTCTTCAGCTTCCAGTGGAGCAGGGCAGGATGGAGACGGTTTCAACGTCACGTGTGCCTGGACGGCTTTGTCCGTCCGGTTGCGGATGATGGTGCTGAGCGTGGCCGTATCCCCCGCAGTGAGGAAACGGGGCATCTGGAGCGAGGCGAGGATGTCCTTCGTGCTGATGATGGTGGCGGAGGCTTCTCCGAAAGAGAGATCGGGGGAGATGATCCATGCGCGAACCTGCCATGTGGTGAGGTTGTCTGCCATGGTGACGGGGATGGTGACTGTGCCGTCGCTTGCCAGAGGCAGGATGCCGCGCCAGAGGATATTGTCGGTGAAGTTGCTGCGGATGGGGATGTCATTCGTATTGCCGGGCTCATTCTTGTCGGATGGGATATAGCATACAATTTCTTCGCTATCCCCGGTGATAACGGGACAGGGAGCGTAGGAAATATCGGATTCCATACTCTTTGCCTTGAAGCGGCAGGAACGCTCCATCAGGGAGGATTCGAGGACGACATCGAGTGACGATTTGACGAAGTCCGACAGATCGGAGTGCGCACGGGATTTTCTTGATTTCCAATGGTATACGAGGCTGCTTGGTGGGTTTTCGCTGGCATTGAAGCCGGGTGTTTGGGTGGTATTGGAACGACTCCAAAGCATCCGCTCCAGTACTTCGGGGGGACCGGAAAAGTATTCCAAAGCCTGGTCGTAAACAGCCAATGTGACGAGTGTCCCGGCGGGTGGTGGATTACCTGCTGCATCTCTGACTGCGATTTTGATGCCGGTTTCTTCGCCGGGTTTGAGCGTTTGTTTGTCGGCGGAAGCTTCAGCCTGGAGGCGTTTGTCGTCCGGCGGCACAAGGATGTGTACCTTTGTCTGCTGAAGTTTCCCCTGGTAAACGGTGAAGGCTTCGACGGCGGTGTTGGGCATGTCTTCTGGGCGAAGGTTGATGGAGGATTCTCCGACATGCCCTCTGGTTGTGACCATGGAGTAGGATTCCTTGGTCCATCCAGCATGCGGAAAGAGCCAGACGTAGCCTGTCGGGGCAGGGGTTTCAATCAGGAAACGGGCTTTGGTGCCGGTGGCGGATTGCTTGTCGTGAGCCAGAAGATTCAGTTGATCCGGGGCAGGATGGCTTCCCTTTCTGCCATTTCGGGAAGGAAGGTCGAGATGTGCTTCCGATGTTTCGCCATCGGGGCTCGTGAGTGTGACGGTGAAACGGAGGATTCCGCGTGTATCCAGGGCATCCGCCGGGAAAACGATAGTGGCTTTCCCCTCGTCATCCGTTGTGATGTCGGACTGCAGAAGGGGGGATTTGGTGGAAATCGTCAGCATTTCGTCGTCTTCTTTACCCTCATTGTTGCGTTTGAGAGGGTGGACGGTGCATGTGCCGGAAACATTGGCGGCAACCTTGCCGTCGCCCTGTTTAGCTGTGAGCTTGATGCTTACGGCTTCTCCCTTGCCGATGTATTGGGATGAGGGAACAAGGCTTAGGGCGAAGAGCGATCTGGAGGCGCTCAGGGTGCGGTTTTCCTGGACTTCTCGCAGGGAGGCATCCGTCACCTTGGCGGTGATGTCGTAATTGACCTTGTTGTACTTGGCAACTTTGTTCTCCTTGAGGGCGGAGAGTAGGACGCGAGCTTCTCCTTTTTCATCAAGAGTGATGGATTTTTCAATAGAGCCGATACGGCTATCCTTCCAGTAACGTGAGCTGTTAGGGAGCAGGTAGTCCCAAACCCAGCGTTCGGCGGGAGCTTTTTCCCCGGATGTGATATCAATTTCAAGTTGGACTTTGGCATTCGAAACGGGGCCGCCACTGTAGTATTCCGCCCGGATGATGCAGGCTGCCTCTTTTCCGAGGCGGAGTGAGGGTGTTTCCGGAACGATGCTTACCTTGAACTCCGGTTTTTTGTACTCTTCAACGCGGAAACATGCGGTGATTTCCTTGCTTGCTTTCTGAACGCCACCCTTACCGGAGGATGAGGCATTTCTGGGAACAAGGGAGACCGTGTAATTCCCCAAATCCGCATCGTCGGGCAGGGGGATATCCAGTTCGATGGCGTTTGTAGCATCCGTGGTGACTTCCTTTTTGTTCCAGCCGTCCAGCGTATTGCGCGGGCCGCGAACCGTGACAAGGTAGGATGTGCCTGCCCCGGATGTCAGGGATGGATTGATGAAGGACGGTCGGATGGGACGGGCAATGAGCTGTGCCCTCTGTCCGGTCTTGTAGATGGGTTGGGAAGCGAGCAGGACGAGTTGCTGGCGCGGTGGGGTGTTCGGATTGTGGAAATCGAAGGAAGAAAAATAGTCTCTGTTCGGCACAATGGCACCGTTCAATTCTGCCAGGCAGAAATACTTGTTCAACTCCAGTTTTTTGCCTTCCCGGGTCACTGTGGGCAATTGTTGAATCCAGAGTCCTTTGTCATCCGTTTGCGCCGTGAAGGGGAGGGTGATTTTTTCGGATGAATCCTCGACGTTGTATAAAAGATCTCCCCTCAATTGGACACCGGGGATGGGCTTTCCGGTGGCTTCATCCACGGTGAACCAGATCATTTTGTTGCCGGAACGCTGGCGGCTGATGAGTTTGAGGGAGCCTTTATTGACGAATTGCAGGTATTGTTGGCCATTGGGGACGCTGGATGTGACAATGTAGGTGCCGTCCGGGATATTCAGCGGGATGGTGCAAACTTGTTCTTCGCGACTGAGCTTGACGGGGATTGTCTGCTTCAGGATGGTTTTGCCGATGAATTGACGGAAGCGCTTGTCCTTTTCGTTATCCTTTCGGGTAAGGAAGCGCTGGATGCCGGGGAGCCACGACTCATAAAACAAATTTTTGAGAACGGCGTCCTCCCGGGTGATGTCAGCCAGCCCTTTCAAATCGATGGGTTGGACGGTGAGGGTGACTTCTTCCGTGTTTCGTACGCGAAGGGCTACTTCCCCATTACTGTGGTCGTGTGTAACAAATGTTGCGTA